>JBKJWA010000240.1:0-13460 GCA_046716705.1 Gaiellaceae bacterium | reverse complement strand
GTTCAGGACGTCGAGCGTCTCGCGCACCTTCTTCGCGTTCGCATACGGGCCGAAGTAGACGACCCCCCGCCGGTGCCGCTCCCGCGTGAACATGACGCGCGGGTATTCGTCCTCCACGGTGACGGCGATGTAGGGGAACGACTTGTCGTCGCGCAGCCGGATGTTGAACGGTGGCCGGTGGCGCTTGATGAGGCTCTGCTCGAGGTGGAGCGCCTCCGCCTCGGTGCCGGTCACGATCGTCTCTACGTCCGCGATCCGCTCGACGAGCTGAGCCGAGCCGAGCCGCGTGGCGCCGGTGCGCTGGAAGTAGCTGCGGACGCGGGACCGCAGAGACTTCGCCTTGCCGACGTAGAGGACGTCGCGCGCCCTGCCGCGGAAAAGGTAGACGCCCGGGCCTCTGGGAACGGCGTCGAGGCGGGCCGTGAGTGCCTCGTTCATCCTGCTGTCCAGCGTAGCGACCGGCTACCGTACGCCCGTCATGGGTCGCACTCTCGCGGTCACCGCTGCGGCACTCGCGCTCGCAAGTCCGGCTGCGGCCGGAGGGCCGAAGCTCGTCATGGGCGCAGCCGAGGACGCTGTCCGCCAGCCGAACGTCGTCATGGCGAAGACCCAGCTCGACCTTCTGTCGCTCGCAGGGCTGAAAGCCGTTCGCATCACGTCCATGTGGGCTCCCGGCCTGCGCGCCCCCCAGCCCGGCGAGCAGAACGCGATCGACATCGTGGCGGACGCCGCCGCACTGACGGGGACCCGGGTCATCGTCTCCGTCTACCACCGCGACGCCGCGACGACGCCGCTCACGGACGCGGCCCGCGACGAGTTCGCCGCCTACACGGCCGAGATCGCGCGCGACAACCCGACGATCCGTGACTTCGTCATCGGCAACGAGCCAAACCTCAACCGCTTCTGGATGCCCCAGTTCGGGCCGGCCGGCGAGAACTGGGCGGCGTCCGGGTACCTCGCCCTGCTCGTCCGGTGCTACGACGAGCTGAAGAAGGTGTCACCGACGATCCAGGTGATCGGAGCGGCGGTGTCGCCCCGCGGGAACGACAGGCCCGACGGCATCCGGCCCACGCACTCACCCACCTCGTTCATCACCGATCTCGGCACGTTCTACCGGCAGAGCGGTCGCACCCTGCCGATCATGGACAGCTTCGGCATCCACCCGTACCAGGACAACTCGAGCACGCCGCCGAGCTTTGCCCACCCGCTCAACAGCACGATCGCCATCGCCGATTACGACAAGCTCGTGAAGCTCCTCGGGCAGGCGTTCGACGGCACCGCGCAGCCGGGCTCGACGCTGCCGATCTTCTACGGCGAGTTCGGTGTGGAGACGATCATCCCGCCCGAGAAGGCGGCCCTGTACACGGGAGTCGAGCCTGCCTCGGTGCGGCCGGTCGACAACGCGACGCAGGCCGCGTACTACCGCGAAGCCCTCGCCATGGCGTTCTGCCAGCCGAACGTGAAGACGTTCCTCTTCTTCCATGCCGTGGACGAGTCGAACCTCGATCGCTGGCAGTCGGGAACGTATTACGTCGACGGCACCCCGAAGCCGAGCGCGGCCGCAGTCGCACAGGCGACTCGCGACACGCGCGGCGGGGTGATCGCGCGCTGCACCGCGCTCAAGCTGTCGCCGACCGCGAAGGTCTCCTATCCCCGCGGCAAGGCGCTCAAGAACGTTCCGCTCAAGGTCAAGCTCACGTGTGACATCGACTGCAACTACCGCGTGCGCCTCGAGCGTCATCCACGGGGCTCGACGACCCTCTCCACGAGAGGGAAGGCGCTGGCGGGTGTCGGGAAGACGGTGTTCCTCCCGCCTCGCCGCATCGCACCGGGCAGGTACCGATTCACGGTCACACTGACCGCGCCCGTCAACACCGGGCCGCCGACCCAGCTCGTGAGCGCTCCCGTGGCGCTGCGCTGACTACGATCCCGTCGATGCAAGGCCAGTACGTCGCGTACTCGTTCCACAAGGTGTCGTCGGAGTGGCGCCGGCTGCCGGTCGAGGAGCGTGCCGCCGGCAAGGACGCGTTTGCCGAGGTCGTCGACGACTGGGCATCGCGACTCGACCATCTGCACGTGTACTCGACCGTCGGCGTACGCGCGGACTGCGATCTTTTCCTGTGGAAGATCACGGAGCGGTATCTCGATCTCGAAGAGCTCGGGGTCGAGCTCAACGCGACACCGCTCGCCGGGTGGCTCGAGACGCCGTACTCCTACATCGCGACGACGAAGGCCTCCGAGTACACGAGCGCGCGCCGCGCCCGAAAGGTCGTGCCACGCGGATCGCCATACCTCGTCGTCTATCCGTTCGTGAAGGTTCGTCCCTGGTACGCGCTGCCCACGGAGGACCGTCAGCGCGCCATGGACGAGCACATCGCGATCGGCGCGACGTTCCCGACGATCCACAACCACACGACGTACTCGTTCGGCATCGACGACCAGGAGTTCATGACTGCGTTCGAGTGCGACGAGCCGGCGGACTTCATGCACCTCATGCTCACGCTCCGCGAGTCCGAGGCGAGCCGCTACACGGAGCGCGACACGCCGATCTTCGTCGGCCACAAGGTCGGCGTCCGCGAAGCGCTCGACCTGCTTGACGGCGCGGCGGTCAGCACGCGCGCCTACGAATAGGTGTGTTCCTGCCGCCAGGTACGGAACATCGCGTAGCCGCAGAGCAGCAGCACGACGACGAACACCGCCGCGTCGAGCCCTGACGCGCCGCGGAACAGGATGACTGCGATGTCGACGACGATGACGACCGCGGCCCCGTAGAAGGCCGTTTGCGCCCGTCCCGACCATTCCGCGATCTCCCCGCGGCGCTCCCGCCAGACGAGGTAGACGAAGAACGCGATCGCAAGCAGGAACGCGACCCGCGCGATGATCGAGACCACGACGAGCGTCTGGTACAGCTGGAGCACGACGATCGTGAGCGCGACCAGAGCGATGATGATGAACCCACGCAGCGTCGGGTTCATGTCGCCGATCAGTCGTCTCACGGCGTCAGGGTAACGATGCGTATGATCGCGTCGTGGTCGAGGAAGGCAAGCCGGCTCCCGACTTCGAGCTCGAGAGCGACGCCGGCGAGCGCGTCCGCCTGTCGTCGCTACGCGGCAGCCCTGTCGTTCTCTTCTTCTATCCCAAAGACGACACGCCCGGCTGCACGCTTCAGGCCTGCGACATACGCGACGCCTGGGGCGAGTTCGAGGCGACCGGCGCCACCGTGCTCGGCGTCAGCCCCGACTCCGTCTCGTCCCACGAGAAGTTTCGCGAGAAGTACGAGCTCCCGTTCACGCTGCTCGCCGACACCGAGCACGACGTGGCGGAGCAGTACGGCGTCTGGCAGGAGAAGACGTACCAGGGCAAGTCGTACATGGGCATCGACCGCTCGACGTTCGTCATCGACGCGGAGGGCAACGTCGCGAAGGTCATGCGCGGCGTGAAGGCGGACGAGCACGCCGATGACGTGCTCGCCGCGCTTCGTTAGCTGCTAGCCGATCGGGCCGGCGTTCGCGAAGTAGCTCTGTCCCGCCTGTAGCACGACCCACTTCTTCAGGACGAGGTCGTACACGCGGACGACGCCCGCGACGACGCGGGTGTCGGTGCCGTCACACAAGTCTGTCGTGACCCAGTTCGTGCCGCGCACGGTTCCCGACGCGTAGCGCCCGCGCGTCCGGAAGCGGCCCTTGCCCTTGCCCCAGAGGCGGCGCACGGGCGTCTTCTTCGCCTCGGCGCTAAGGCCGGCAGTTGTGCGAGTCGCCGTGCCGCACTTCGCCTTGAACTTGCCGCCTACGAGTCGGAGTACGACGATCGGCTTGCCGCCGCCCCCGCCGATCTCGGCGACGTCGAAGCGCCCGCCGTAAAACGTGCTGTTGCCGGCGACTGACTGCACGAGCACTCTGCTGGTCCCAGGGTTGATGTAGAGGACGTCCTCGATCTGGACCTGCTGTCCAGCCTCGAGCGGCTGGCAGCCGCCGCCGCCCTTGACCGCGACGCACTGTCCGCCGCCACCCGTCGGAATGACGTTTACCTCGCCTGGCTCAGGCGGTGGCGGGAAGTCGTCGTTGAGGATCGTGACTGTGGCAACACCGCGTGCAATCGTCGCATTCCTGGCGTTTGACAGCACTACTGTGAACTCCTGGTCGGGTTCGGGCCCGGCGCCTCCGACGATCACGATCTCGATGTTCTCGGACGTGTCGCCCGGGGCGAATGTGAGCGTTCCGGCCGCGTGCCGATACTCGATCCATGGGTCCGGGGTGGCTTCGTCCTTCGCAGTTCCATCAACCGTCTGATAGTCGACGAGGACGACGTCGGAAGCTGCCTCGGAGAGCGTAACCGGGACGGAGATCGTGTGATCGACTCCGTCGGGGCCTTCGGGCGTCCTTACATCGGAAGCCGAGATGCTGGGCGCGGTCGAAACGGCGCGCGCCTGACCCACGAGCACGAACCAGATCGCACCAAACGATACTGCGAGCACAACGGCCATGCCGAGCCGGCGTGACAGCCTGCCGCGCACTTCGTTAGAACTCCATCCGTGCTGCATTCTCCCCACGCCCCTCTCCGAGTCAGGTGTGTACCTGACCGCTGGCACTCTACCTAGCCGCCTCCCGGGATACAAGGAGCAGGACATCGCAGATGTGCGCCGCAGGCTATGTCACGTGTCGATTACTAGACACGCGAGCGGCCCGAAATCTTGCGTGGCCTCGAAAAAGCGCATCAGAAAACGTGATGCGGATGAGAGGACTTGAACCTCCACGGGGTTTCCCCCACACGGACCTGAACCGTGCGCGTCTACCAATTCCGCCACATCCGCGGGCGAAAGTCATTGTACGGCGCGTACCATGTGGCGGACAGTGAGAGCCCTGCTCCTGTCGATCATCGCCGTGCCACTGGCCGTCGCCGCCGCTCCGGCTCACGGTGCGACGGATCGCACGCAGGTGGTCGTGACGCTCGAGGCGCCGTCGCTCGCGCGAGCCGTCAAGACGAGCCGCGTGCTGACGTTGGCCGTGAAGGCTCGGCGGCTCGACCTCAGCTCCGCGACGAGCCAGGCCTATCTCGCGGACGTGCGCGCGGCGCACGAGGCCGTCGAGCGGCGCATTCGCGCCGGGATCCCGTCGGCGAAGGTCAGGTGGCGCTACACCGTCGTGCTGAACGGCCTCGCAGTCGCACTCGCGCGGAGTGATGTCCCGCAGCTCGCCGGCATCGAGGGGATCGAGGACGTGCACATGGGCGGGAGCTACGGCGTGACCCTCGATCGGGGCCCGGCGCTCATCGGCGCCGACGAGCTCTGGGGCGGGCCGACGCTCCCCACGGCCGGCAACGGCGTGAAGATCGGGATCATCGACGACGGCGTCGATCAGTCGCACCCGTTTTTCAACGCGTCGGGCTACAGCTACCCGGCCGGCTTCCCGAAGGGCCAGAGGAGCTTCACGACACCCAAGGTGATCGCGGCGCGCGCCTTCGCTCCGGCCACGACAACGTGGCAGCACGCCCGCAAGCCGTTCGATCCCGTCCAGTCTCAGCACGGCACGCACGTCGCTGGCATCGCCGCGGGCAACGTCCTGGCGGCACCGGTCGAAGGCCGCGGCACGCTCTCCGGCAACGCGCCGCGTGCCTACATCGGAAACTACAAGGCGCTCAGCACACCGAGCGACTTCGGGCTGATCGACAACGCCGGCGAGGTGATCGCGGCCATCGAGGCGGCGGTGCGCGACGGCATGGACGTCATCAACATGTCGTTCGGCGAGTACGAGACCGACCCGGCGAGAAACGTCGTCGATGCAGCGGTCGACGGCGCGGCCGAGGCAGGCGTCGTGCCGGTGGCGGCAGCAGGGAACTCGTATGACGACTGGGGACGCGGCTCGATCGGCTCCCCGGCCACCGCCTCGAAGGCGATCTCGGTGGCCGCGACCACGAAGTCGGGCGCGATCGCATCGTTCTCGTCGTCCGGCCCTTCCGCCGTGTCGCTGCGCATGAAGCCGGCCGTCTCCGCTCCCGGAGCCTCGATCCTCTCCTCCGTCCCGGAGCGCGAGGGGACATGGGCGTCGTTCAGCGGCACGAGCATGGCCTCGCCCCACGTCGCCGGCGCGGCCGCGCTGCTCTTGCAGCGCCACCCGGGCTGGACAGTCGACCAGATCACCTCCGCCCTCGTGCAGACCGGCGCTCCCGCCGGCGACCCGGAGAGCGACTTCGAGGCGGTGGCGACGCGCGAGGGAGGCGGCATCGTCGACGCCCCGGAGGCGAACGACCCACGTCTCTTCGCATCGCCGTCGACGCTGTCGCTCGGCCTGCTCCGAGTGGGCTCGAGCCGGCGGGCGACCGTCGATTTGACGGACGCTGGCGGCGGCGCAGGCTCGTGGACCGTGTCGGTGCGCCTGGCAGCAGCGGCAGGAGGCGTGACGCTCACCGTCCCGCCGAGCGTCACGGTTCCGGGCAGCCTGGCGGTGCTCGCCGAAGCGCAGCAGACGGCGGCAGAGGCCGACCTGACCGGCTTCGTCGTGCTCCAGCGAGGGCTCGTCATGCGGAGGATCCCGTTGTGGCTGAGAGTCGCGCGTGTGAAGCTCGGGCCACCCGCCCGTGTCCTGACGAAGCAGGGCCGCTACGAGGGGAACACGCGCACAGGGCGCGCGCGCGTCTCGTCGTACCGGTACCCCGATGATCCGGGTGGCTTCGGCGTGGGGAACTCGCTGCCGGGGCCGGAGCAGGTGTTCCGCGTGCGTGTCCCGGGCTCGGTCGCCAACGTCGGCGTACGGATCACACGGCAGCCGCGCGGCGTCAGCGTCACGCCACGTCTCGTCTACGCCGGGGACGAGAACCGGCTGGCTGGCATTCCCGCGCTACCCGTGGACATTAACCCCTATCGCGGCGACCTCTACGGAGACTCGAGGCCCGTGGTCGCGGCGAACAGGCCGTCGCCCGGGGCCTACGACGTCGTCTTCGAGACGAGATCGCGTGGGGTGTCGGGCCCGTTCTCGTTCCGGGTGTGGATCGACGACAAGACGCCGCCGCGCGTGAAGCTCCTCACGCCCACGGCGAAGACTGCGCTCACGCTGAGCGTGGCCGACAGCGGCGCCGGCGTGGATCCGCGCTCGATCACCGTCCTGGTCGATGGGCGGCGCGTGACGTTCACGCTGGCGCCGGGTCGCCTCCGGGTGCCGCTCCAGGCGATTGCCCGGGGCAAGCACCGCCTTGCCGTCGCCGTCGCGGACTTCCAGGAGACGAAGAACTCGGAGAGCGTCGTCGGGATCCTCCCCAACACGACGGTCTTCCGGAAGACCTTCCGCGCCCGCTAGCGGTGGGGCTCGCGATCCTCGATCGTCGGCAGGTTGTCGAGGTCGCGCTGGACGCTCTCCTCGAAGTCGTCCCGGTCGGTGCGGACTACCTTGAGCTGTGACTTCCGGCGCGCGCGGTCGCGTCGCGCTCGGCCATCCGCGCCCACGGCGGCAGAGATACGAGGCCACTCGGCGATGACGAGAGTGGCCACGGCGCAGGCTAGGAGCGCAGCGAACACCAGGCTCACAGCCGCATCGTAGCGCGCGAGGCTTCCCGGAACGCTCGATCTCGCCCGCGTGGCATCCGCCAACGTGGCGCTGTCGGGGCTCCTTCCTCGTGTCCTGGGCGATGGCCTGGGTCGTCCTGCTGCGCGCGTTGCTCGTCGAGGCCGGGCCGCCTCCCCGCATGTGCGGCTACTGCGGACTGCCCGTGGCGCGCGGTCACCTGGGCCCGGACCTCTGCTCCTGTCCTCTTAGCGACCCTCCCAGTCCACGGCGGACAGGGATGCGAGGGCGAGGATGAGAGACTGCGTGCCCTTCCGTCCGTGACCCTGCGCCTGGAGCGCCACGTAGAGCTGCTCGGCGAGGGCGAGCCCCGGCAGCGACAGGCGAGCGCGCCTCGCCTCCGCGAGCGCGATGCCCATGTCCTTCACGAAGTGATCGACGACGAATCCGGGCGCGTAGTCGCCGGCGAGCATCCGGGGCGCGTAGTTCGTCAGCGACCACGAGCCGGCGGCGCCACCGGACACGGACTCGAGCACCGTGTCGAGATCGAGCCCCGCGCGATAGGCATAGAGCAACGCCTCGCAGACGCCGATCATGCCGGTCGCGATGAGGATCTGGTTGACCATCTTCGTGTGCTGTCCCGCTCCCGGCCCGCCCTGGCGGATGATCGACGTTCCCATCGCCTCGAGCACGGGTCGCACCCGCTCGATCGGCTCCTCGTCTCCTCCGACCATGAACGAAAGGGTCGCGTTGCGGGCGCCGACATCGCCACCCGAGACGGGCGCGTCGACGGCGTCGACCCCGCGTGCCTTGGCTTCGCGGTAGATCTCGACGGCGAGCGCGGGCTCGCTCGTCGTCATGTCGACGACGATGCTTCCCTCCTTCGCGCCGGTAAGCACGCCGTTCTCGCCGAGGATCACCTCACGAACGTCGGCCGGGTAGCCGACGATCGAGAGCACGACGTCCGACGATGCAGCGACCTCGCTCGGGGAACCACCCCACGCCGCGCCGCAGCCGATGAGCGGTTCGGCGCGGCCCCTCGTCCGCGTGGTGACCGTCACGGCGTAGCCGGCTTCGAGCACGTGTCCGCACATCGAGCTGCCCATGACGCCGGTGCCGATCCAGCCGATGCGCAAGGCTCAGGTGGCGAGTCGTTCGCGGGCGTCGAGACGTTCCTCGAAGGACCGGCGGAGCTCCTCGCCCGAGACGTTCGCCTCGTACCGAGGGCGCCGCGGCTCGATGCGCACGATGCGCACGTCTGCACCGCGCTCGCCGTGGCAGCGTGCATACGCCTCTGCCTCGTCGAGAGGCCTGAGCCTGACCTTCAGGCGTAACGCTCGCACGTCGAGCCATCCTAACGCGGCTCCGCCGTGCCGGATAGCTCGGCCGAGGGATCGCAGGACGGCCGCCGCCGACGATGCGTGAAGTGTGAACGACGAAAGCTCGCTCCTCCGAATCGAGATCTACGGGCCGCCCCATGCGACGGCATCGAGCTCGCCTCTCGAGCCAGTCGCCCCACCGCCCCACTGGTCGGTGCCCGAGCAACCGGCGCCCGAACCAGAGCCGCTGCCTGCTCCCGCGCCGCAACTCGACGATGACCTGACCCGGCGCGAAGCTGACCTCCACCGCAGGGAGCGCGCCCTCAGCGGTTCCGAAGTGCTCCTGGATGCGGGCGTCGCCGAGGCTGATCGCCGTGAGCGCAAGCTTACGCAGAGAGAGTCGGCGCTTCAGGAGCGTCTTCGCGAGCTCGACGAGCGCGAAGCCACGATCGAGCGGCGGGAGATCGAGCTCGAGGCAGCGTTCGGTATCCGAGAGGACCGCGTCGAGGCGCGCGAGTCGGCGCTGGCCGAGCTCGACGAGCGACTGTGCAGGAAGGAAGAAGACCTGGCTCGCTACGTCGGCCAGGTGCAGGCGCAGTTCACGCAGCGCGGCTAGCAGCGGCGTCGGCCGGCTGTACGCTCGCCGCGTGAGAACTTCGAAGCCGAGGACGAAGGCGGCAGCGAAGCTACCAGCGGTGGCCGGCTACACCACCGAGGACGACTGCGAGCGGCTCCTCCGCGCGCTGAAAAAGGTCCGTAGAAATGCCAAATCCCGCTGATCCGAAGATCCGCGGGACTTGGCGATAGGGAATCTCGCACACCGCCGCGCGGTTGTCAAGTGAGTATGTTGCTCAGCCTCTCGGCCAGCCGAGCGGCACGGCGATCGGGTTCTTCCATGCGCGCTTGAACGCGGGGCCGGTCGGCCCCGCGCCGAACGTGAACGTCGCCTGCGGGAAGAAGACGATCTGGTCCTCGCCCCATCCTCCGGGAATCGCATCCACCCGGGCTCACCGGCGGTCACGCGCACGAGCTGCGGCCAGACGGTGCGGCCGGCCGCAGTGAAATCCCGCAGCGGCCTGCCGTAGCTCTCGAAGACGATCACGGCTTGTTCGGGCCAGCAGGCTCTGTGTGCGGAAACGCTCCCGGCCGGGAGTAGTTCGCGTGGGAGCCGAGCGCCACGTACACGATCGAAACGGGAACACGTCTCCCGAGCAGCGTTTGAGGGGACGGAGCAGCAGCGCTCCCCGCCCCGACCATGGCGAGCGCGGCCAGAGCCACAAGCGTACGGCCGACCACGATCTCGCATGATGCGTTCCGCTAGCCTCGAAGTAGTTGTCCACTTCGTCTCCAGTCGTCGCCCGCAACCTCCAGAAGCGCTTCGGCGAGCTCGTCGCCGTCGACGGAATCGACTTCGAGGTGACACGAGGCGAAACGTTCGGCTTTCTCGGGCCGAACGGCGCAGGCAAGACGTCGACGATGCGGATGATCGGCGCGGTGTCGCCGCGGGGCGGCGGCGAGCTCACGATCTTCGACCTCGATCCCGCGGCCGACGGCCCGAGGATCCGCCAGCGCCTCGGGGTCGTTCCCCAGGAGGACAACCTCGACCTCGAGTTGACAGTGTTCGAGAACCTCATCGTCTACGGCCGGTACTTCGGGATCCCGACGCGCGAGGTTCGCGAGCGCGCAGCGGAGCTGCTCGAGTTCGTCCAGCTCGCCGACCGGCGCGGAGCCCGGGTCGAGCAGCTCTCCGGCGGCATGAAGCGCCGCCTCACGATCGCGCGGGGGCTCATCAACAACCCCGACCTCATGCTGCTGGACGAGCCGACGACGGGCCTCGACCCGCAGGCTCGACACGTGCTGTGGGACCGGCTGTACCGCCTGAAGAGGCAGGGCGTGACGCTCGTGCTCACGACGCATTACATGGACGAGGCCGAGCAGCTCTGCGACCGGCTCGTGATCATGGACCAGGGCAAGATCGTGGCCGAGGGCTCGCCGCGGCAGCTCATCGCCGAGCACGTCGAGCGCGAGGTCGTCGAGCTCCGCTTCGCCGACGGCAAGCGCGACGGCATCGAGGGCCGCCTGGAAGGACTTGGCACGCGCCTGGAGGTGCTACCCGACCGCATCCTCGTCGACACCGATGACGGCGAGAGCGCCGTGCGCGCGGTCCACGAGCGCGGCGTCGAGCCCGACAGCATCCTCGTCCGCCGCAGCACGCTCGAGGACGTCTTCCTCACGCTCACGGGCCGGACACTTGTCGACTAGCACTGCCCCGCTGCCGACTCACGCCGAGCAGTCGGCGGCAGTGTTCTGGTGGTACGCGCGCTCGTACCGCCGCGCCTGGCGGGCGACGATCACGACCGGCCTGCTGAACCCGATCTTCTTCCTGGTGTCGATGGGGATCCTGCTCGGCGAGCTCGTGGACGACGGGGACGCAGATCTCGGCGGCCTCACGTATCTCGAGTTCGTCGCGCCCGGCCTGATCGCCGCCCTCGCCATGCAGATCGGCACGAACGAGGGCAGCTTTCCCGTGGCCGCCGGCATCCGCTGGGCGAAGACGTACCACGCCGTGGTGGCCACGCCCGTTCGGGTGCACGAGCTGTTCAGCGGCCTGCTCTCCTGGGCGGCGGCACGCATCCTCTCGGCAGCGGCGCTCTTCGCAGGCGTCGCCGCCCTCGCGGGAGCACTCCTCTCCCCGCTCGCTGCGCTGACGCCCTTCGCAGCCGTGCTCTGCGGGCTGGCATTCGCTGCGCCGATGGCGGCGCTGGCCGGCGGTGTCGAGAACCACGCCGCGCTGACGGCCGTCTTCCGCTTCCTCCTCCTCCCCATCTTCCTGTTCTCGGGCACGTTCTTCCCCATCGAGCGGCTGCCCGACTGGCTCGAGCCGGTCGCCTGGGCGACGCCGCTCTGGCACGGGGTCGAGCTCTGCCGCGATCTCGCGACGGGCGAGATCGAGGCACTGCCCACCCTCGGCCACGTCGCGTACCTCGTCGCCGTCACGATCGCCGCCTCGGTGCTCGCCGTGCGCCTCATCTCCCGAAAGCTGCTGTCGTGAGCACGATTGCTGCACCCCGTCGGCGCGCGATCCCGCTCTGGGGGCCGCTCGCGGGCCGGCTCGTCTACCGCAACGTCGTCGTCGGCCGCCGCGCCTGGCTGCTCGTCCTGTCGGGCTTCTTCGAGCCGGTGTTCTTCCTGCTCGGTATCGGGCTCGGCGTGGGCGCGCTCGTCGGGGACGTGAGCTACGGCGGCGAGCTCATTCCGTACAAGGAGTTCGTGGCACCGGCGATGCTGGCCGCCTCGGCGATGAACGGCGCCGTGTACGAGTCGACGATCAACGTCTTCGCGAAGCTCAAATGGATGAAGACGTACGACGGCGTGCTCGCCACACCTCTCGGCATCCGCGACGTCGCGCTCGGCGAGCTGATCTACGCCCTCATGCGCGGTGGCATCTATGCGGTCGGATTCGTCGTCGTTATGCTCGCCATGGGCTTGATCGCATCGTGGTGGGCACTGCTGGCGGTCCCCGCCGCCATCCTCGTGGGCGCCGCGTTCGCTGCCTTGGGCCTCATCGGCGTCACGTTCATGCGCTCGTGGCCGGACTTCGCCCTCATCGAGCTCGTGACGCTGCCGCTCTTCCTCTTCTCGGCGACGTTCGTGCCGCTCGCAGATTACCCGGAAGCCGCGCAATGGATCGTGCCCTTGACGCCGCTGTACCACGGCGTCGAGCTGCTGCGGGAGCTCACCCTCGGCACGGTCAGCTGGGCGACGCTCGGCCACGTCGCATATCTCGCGGTGATGACCGTCGTCGGCCTCGCGATCGCCGACCGCCGCCTCGAGAAGCTCCTCCTCAAGTAGGCGTGACTCGGGCGACTGCCTTCACGGCATCGCTTGTCACCAACGCGACGCAGCTCCCGAACGTCACGATCTCGATTCCCTCGCCGAGGTCGATCGGCTCGCGGTAGTCGAGCTCGGCCCGCAGCCGGCCTGTAACGGACAACGCATGCTCAACGGCCTGCCAGTGGATGGCATTGTTGACGTGGCCGTGGAGGTCGACGTCGGTGGCCCTCAGCGGCCACGACGTGCGCGGCGTACCCTCAGGAGGATCCGGGAGCGAGAGCTTCGTCGACACGTGCCTGTCGCCCGCAGCCTCGCCGTACACCCCGAAGTCGCCGATCCGCGCCGGCCGCTGGTCGGCATCGAGGTGAATCCACACGCTGTCCACCTCGATGTGGCCTTCCGCGTCGCCCCGGAGCGACCACCGCCGCCCTGCCGCGATCGCTGCCACGCCGCTGCACCAGGTGGTCAGCTCGACCTCGCTGTCGCCGACGAACGGCTCGAGGACGTCGATGAGGATGCTGCGCACGAACCAGAGATGCTCGGGGATCCCCCAGCCCGTTTCCTGAACGTCGTCGATCGCGATGTCCTGGAGAAAGCGGGCGACCGCGTCGAGCCTCAGCCGGCCGCTCTCATCCATGTCGGACAGGCGGACGCGCCGCCGGGCGGAGAACGTCCGCCCGCGGGCGGGACGCGGCAGCGACGTGTCGAGCACGACAGCCGGAGTCTCGCACTGTGGAACGGACACGCCCGGAGGGCCGAGGCCTTACGGGCCGGGGTTGAACTCCGAAGCGTCTGAGGCCGAGGTCGCTAGTAC
>JBKJWA010000239.1:0-9706 GCA_046716705.1 Gaiellaceae bacterium | reverse complement strand
AGCCCGCTCCGCCCCTTCGACGAGCTCGTGGTCGAGGCCCGCGCGCGTCGCCTGGAAGAACGCGCGGTACGGCAGCTGCGTCGGATGGGCGAAGCGGCGGTGAAACCGGTGGAGGAGGATCACCGTGCCGCCGTCGGCGACAGGCGGCTGCGAACGCCACAGCCGGAGCGCGTGGCCCAGCCCGAGGTACGCGGCGAGCAGTGGATTCGGCCGCTCGCGTGGCAGATACGGGGTCGTGCGCGGGATACCGACGCAGATCGCATCGAGCGGCCGGTCGAGCTCGATCGAACGCAGCTCGATCGCACGCAGGAGCGCCTCCGCGTGAGCCACCGACGGCAGCCCCGCGAACGCGCCAGCAGCGGTGATCGACACTGGTAGCGACCGGATCACGCGGAGCCTGACGGCGCTGGGAAGCCAGCGGAAGAGCCTCGCTGTACGCGAGGCGGCGATGCGCTCGGCGGCACGCGGGTCGTAGGGATAGCCGAAAGCCGTTTCCGCGATCCGCGGATGGTCGAGGGCGAGGGAGACCCCGAGCAGCGGCGCGCGTTGCGCGAGGGCCGCCTCGAGGGCGAGGGCCGACCGCCAGCCGTGCGAGCCGCTGGCCTCCAGCAGCGACGCAGAGCCAGCGGCCGAGTCGCGCTGGACCTCCGCGTCGCCCGACGCGAGCAGCACGGCGGGCCCGCCGTGGACGACGGTTTCCGCCGCGCTCACGCACACGACGACGTCCGAATCGACGAGCTCGCGCGCCACCCGCCGCGTGCGATCGTCCTCGCAAGCGACCTCGACGAGATCCGGGTCTTCAGCGTCGTGCACGCGCACCCGCCCGTAGAACGCGCGCGCGAACGCGGGCGCGAAGAGCCGGTCGAGCTCCCGGCGGCCAGGCCTGCGGCTGAGACCGGCGGTGACGAGAATCGTCTGCCGCTCGTCGGGGACGCCGAGGTTGCGGAGCTCCTGGACGGCGGCGCCGATTGCCGCCCGCCGCGCGTCCACCGGAGCGCTCGGCAGAGGCAGCGCCGGCACGTCCGTCACGATCGTCGCCCGCCCGTTCCGGGGGACCATGCCGGCGAGCGGCGCTCCCGAGAGCGGGAACCGTACGGCGTCGCGCACTGCCGCGCCGACGTCGGTGATCGCCTGACCTGCGGGCTCGGGAGGCATGAGCACGACCGCGTCGTCGGGTGCGTCGACGACGACGAGCTGCGTTCCGGAGAGGAGCGGGACCCGCACGACAGGGACACTAGACTCGGGACGTGAGCCCGAAGACGATCACGGGCGAGGAGCTCGACCTCGACGACGCGCCTGCGCGCGAGGCGGAGCTCTTCCTCGTCGACGGCAACAACCTCGCCTACAGGGCGTATTTCGCCCTCCCCGAGGAGCTCGTGACGAGCGACGGCTTCCCCACGAACGCGCTGCTCGGCTTCACGAACATGCTCGTCAAGCTCTTGTCCGATTACCGTCCGCGGGGGGTTGCCGTGGCCTGGGACACGAAGCCCGTGCACCGCACGGCCATCTCCGGGGAGTACAAGTCCGACCGTCGCCCGATGCCCGACCTGCTGCGGGAGCAGTTCCCGTACTTCAAGCCGATCGTGGAGGCGTTCGGGTACCGAAACCTCGAGTTCGAGGGCTGGGAGGCGGACGACGTCATCGCCACGCTGGCGACGCGGGCGGACGAGGCGGGCGTGCCCACGTGCGTCGTCTCCACAGATCGCGACGCGTTTCAGCTCGTCACGGACAACGTCTGCCTGATGATGACGCCGCGCGGTGTCGCCGACGTCCACGTCTACACGCCGGAGCGCGTCACCGCGCGTCTCGGTGTGCCGCCTGAGAAAGTGCCCGACCTCATCGGTCTCAAGGGCGACACGTCCGACTCGATCGCCGGCGTGCCGGGCATCGGCGACAAGACGGCGGCGCAGCTCATCCAGGAGTACGACTCGGTGGAAGGCGTGCTCGAGCACCTCGACGAGCTGACCCCCGCGCGCGCGAAGTCGCTCCGCGAGCACGCCGACCAGGCCCGCGAGTCGAAGGTGCTGGCGACGATGCGGCGGGACCTCGACATCGATTGCGACCCGGCGCAGCTCGTACTCGCGCCACCCGACCGCTCGGAGCTCCAGGAGATGTTCCGGAAGTTCGAGTTCCGTGCGCTCATGCAGCGCGTCGACCAGCTCGACGAGGCGCTTCCGGCCGCCGAGACGCCTGTCGTCGCCGGGGAAGAGCTCCCCTGGCGCGAAGGGGCGTTCCCCGAGGCTCTAGCTGCGTTCGGCTACGCGGCGGACAACGGTCGCTGCGCAGTCGCTACCGGCACCGAAGTCGTCGTCGCCCCACGGCCCGAAAGAGTAGAAGGCGCGATCGTCGCCCACGACGCGAAGCCGCTCCGCGTCGAGGCGGTCGACGACACGCTGCTTGCCGCATACCTCATCGAGCCGGGCCGCACGGCCTACGACCTCACGGATCTCGGCGCCGAGTACGGCGTCGCGCTCGACCCGTCGCCGCCTACCGAGGAGGAGACCGCTGCGCTCGTCCGCCGTGCGGCGCTGCCGCTGCGGCTCGCTCCGCTCATGCGCGCCCGGCTCGCCGAGCGCGACCTCGTCCCGCTCTACGAGGAGGTCGAGCTGCCGCTGACGACCGTGCTCGCACGCATGGAGGACGCGGGCGTGCACATCGACACGTATCGCATGGGTGAGATCACCGCGCGTCTCCGTGAGCGGGTGGACGAGCTCGAGGGCCGCGCGTACGAGCTGGCGGGCGAGGAGTTCATGCTCGGCTCGACGCAGCAGGTGGCGCGTGTCCTCTTCGAGCGGCTCGGCCTTACGCCGGGGCGCAAGGGCAAGACGGGCTACTCGACCGACACCCGTGTCCTCCAGACGATCCGCGACAAGCACGAGATCGTCCCGGTGATCGAGGAGTGGCGGGAGCTGACGAAGCTTGTCAACACGTACCTCGGGCCGCTCCCCGAGATGATCGGGAAGGACGGCCGGCTGCACACGACGTTCAACCAGGCCGTGGCCGCCACCGGCCGCCTGTCAACGTCCAATCCCAACCTTCAGGCGATCCCGATCCGTACCGAGCTGGGCCGCGAGATCCGCTCGGCGTTCGTCGCCGAGGAGGGAAGCCGTCTCGTCTCGGCCGATTACTCGCAGATCGAGCTGCGCATCCTCGCCCATGTCTCCGGCGAGCCGAAGCTCAAGGCCGCCTTCGTGGCCGGCGAGGACATCCACGCGGCCACGGCCGCCGAGGTGCTGGGCAGGGAGCCGTCCGCCCTGACGAAGGACGAGCGCGCGATCGCGAAGATGATCAACTTCGGGATCGTCTACGGCATCTCCGCGCATGGCCTCTCGCAGAACCTGCGGATCCCGCGCGACGAGGCGCAGACCTACATCGACACGTACCTCGCCCGGTTCCCGCACGTGCAGGACTTCATCGCCCGCACGATCGAGGAAGCGAAGCGCGACGGCTACGTGACGAGCCTGCTCGGTCGCCGGCGGCCCGTGCCCGAGATCCGCACGTCGAGCTGGCAGACGCGCGCCCTCGGCGAGCGACTGGCCGTGAACTTCGTCATGCAGGGGTCGAACGCCGACATCATCAAGGTCGCCATGCTCGGTATCGACCGCCGGCTCCGCGACGAGGGCCGCTCGGCGAGGCTCTTGCTCCAGGTGCACGACGAGCTGCTGCTCGAGGCGCCTGAGGCGGAGTTGCGTGACGTGCGCGCGATCGTCCAGGAGGAGATGGTCGGCGCGTACGAGCTCGACCCCCCGCTCGCCGTGGATGTCGGCGCCGGCGACAACTGGGCAGAAGCCAAAGACTGACGCTAGCTGGCTATACTGACCGGCCTTTTCGCATGACCAACGACACGATCGACACTCCCGAAGCGGATCTCGCAGAGCCTGGCGTCTGGACCACCGGTCCGGACGGTGAGCTCGTACCCGACTACGACGCCACGTTCCCGGAGATCAACGAGGGCGAGGTCGTCCACGGCACGGTCGTGCGCGTCGACAAGGACGAGGTGCTCGTCGACATCGGCTACAAGTCCGAGGGCGTCATCCCGGCGGCCGAGCTGTCGATCCGCCGCTCGATCAACCCCGGCGACGAGGTCGGCATCGGCGACGAGATCGACGCGCTCGTGCTCACGAAGGAGGACTCCGACGGGCGCCTGATCCTCTCGAAGAAGCGCGCCCGCTTCGAGCTCGCCTGGAAGGAGATCGAGCGGAAGTCGGAGAGCGGCGAGCCGATCACCGGCCGCGTCATCGAGGTCGTGAAGGGCGGGCTCATCCTCGACCTCGGCGTTCGCGGCTTCCTGCCGGCTTCGCTCGTGGACATCCGCCGGGTTCAGGACCTCGACGAGTTCCTCGGCCAGGAGCTTCGCTGCAAGGTGATCGAGCTGAACCGGTCGCGCAACAACGTCGTGCTCTCGCGCCGCGCGGTGCTCGAGGACGAGCGCAAGGAGATGCGCCAGGCGATTCTCGACCGTCTCAGCCCCGGCGACGTCGTCGACGGGACGATCTCGAACATCGTCGACTTCGGCGCCTTCGTCGACCTCGACGGCATGGACGGGCTCATCCACATCTCCGAGCTTTCCTGGGGTCACGTCAACCACCCGTCCGAAGTGCTCGACATCGGCCAGGAAGTCAACGTGAAGGTGCTCGACATCGATCGTGAGCGCCAGCGGATCTCGCTCGGGCTCAAACAGACGCAGTCGGACCCCTGGCAGCAGGTACTCGACAGCTACTCGCTGAACGACGTCGTCGACGGCAAGGTGACGAAGGTCGTGACGTTCGGCGCCTTTGTCGAGATCCTGCCCGGCGTCGAAGGCCTCGTGCACATCTCGGAGCTCGCCCAGCACCACGTCGAGAATCCTCGCGAGGTCGTGGCGCAGGGCCAGGACGTCCAGGTGAAGATCATCGAGATGGACGCCGAGCGCCGCCGCCTCTCGCTGTCGCTCAAGCGAGTGGAGGAGTCGGAGGGCGGCCACTCGCGCGCCGAGGACGCGCCGCCGCTCGCGCTCTCGGAGGAGGTCTTCTCGGAGGAGCCTGCACCGCTTCTCGAAGAGGACGCGGAGGCAGACGAGGCACCCGTCGCCGAGGCAGAGACGGCTGACGAGGCCGAGCCGTCCGAGGACGCCGACGAGCCGGCCGAGGACGAGCCGGCCGAGGAAGCCGACGAGGTGGAGCCCGAGCCCGACCCCGAAGACGGCCCCGTCGTCGATACCGAGCCGACTGACGTCCCCGAAGCCGACTAGGCTCGCCATCACCGGCGGCATCGGCGCCGGCAAAAGCGAGGCACTCGAGGCGTTTCGCCGCCACGGTGCCGCCGTTCTCTCCT
Source organism: Gaiellaceae bacterium (assembly GCA_046716705.1). GTDB lineage: Bacteria > Actinomycetota > Thermoleophilia > Gaiellales > Gaiellaceae > PALSA-612. Next base: position 4,393 of record JBKJWA010000239.1, on the reverse strand, counting down.
CCGACGAGGTCGTCCACGAGCTCTACGCCGAAGATGCCGGCGTGCGGGCCGCGCTGACCGAGCGCTTCGGCACGACGGACCGCGCCGGTATCGCGGAGACCGTCTTCGCCGATCCGGCGGAGCTCGCGTGGCTCGAGCAATTGCTCCATCCCCGGGTCCGAGAGCGATATGCCGCTTGGCTGGAGAGCGTCGACGCGGACGTTGCCGTCGTCGAGATCCCGCTGCTGTACGAGACGGGGGCGGAGGCGCTGTTCGACGCGGTGGTCGTGGTCACCGCGCCGGAGGAGCTTCGTGCCGCCCGCCGCGGCGGCGCGGTGGCGGAACGGTCGTCGCGGCTCATTCCCGATGACGTCAAAGCCGACAAGGCGGACTTCGCGTACGTAAACGACGGCTCATTGGCAGGTCTCGATGCATTTGTCCAAGCCGTTTTGGCGGGACTTCGAAGTGACACTGAAAGTGACACTTGACGGACTGCGAAGTGATGTCATAATGACATCAACATGCAGCTGTCGAACCACATCGAAGCGCTCCTGGCAGATCTCCAGGCAGCTGGCTCGCTGGGCGACGAGGCCGTTGCCCAAGCCGCACAGCGGCTAAGCGAGGCGCTTCAGTCATCGGCGCGGCTGCGCTTGCTCGATCTCCTCTCCGAGGCGACGCTCGAGATCTCCGATCAGCTCCCGTCCGGCCACGTCGAGATCCGGCTGGCCGGACAGGAGCCGTGGCTTGTCTACGTCGAGGAGCGCGAGAGCGCGGAACCCGCCCCGGCGGACGACGGCTTGACCGCACGCATCACGTTGCGGCTGCCGGAGGCGTTGAAGGTCGCCATCGACGCAGCGGCCGCGCGCGAGGGTCTCTCCGCGAACACGTGGCTCGTTCGGGAGCTGAAGCGTGCGGTGCACCGAGGCGTCGGGCACAAGAAGTTCGGCAGCGGCCTGACCGGTTTCGCAGAGAACTGAGCGAAGGAGGGACGATGGACTTCAGGAACACATACCCCGATTACGTACAGCTGGTAGGCGACCGCAAGCCTCCCAAGCACGACCCGGCCGTCCGGGTACGGAAGCCGCGCGGCGCCCGAGGCTGGTGGCGATGAGGCGCGAGACGTTCCCGGTCTCCGGCCCAGTGGCAGTCGTCGTTCGCGCCCCGGCGGGCACGGTGGAGATCGAGGCCCTGGACACCGCCGAGGCGGTCGTGGAGCTCGTGGCCGAGCGCGAGAGCGGGGATGGCGTCCTCGAGGCGGCGATCGTCGAGCTGCGCCCGGGCAGCGACCGCCCCGAGCTGCTGGTCGACGTAAAGCACGGCTTTCGCATCGGCGGCAAGCGGGGGCTGAGCCTCAGCATCGTCTTCGGCAGCGGACCGTCCGTTCGCGCCAAGATTCGCGTGCCGAGCGGCTCCTCCGTCGATGTGGAGTCGGACGCTGCAGACGTGACAGGTACGGGCCGCTTCGACCGGGCCGAGGTGAGGACCGCGGCGGGCGATGTGCGGCTCGACGAGGTCGAGGGTGACGTCCGGGTCAAGTGCGTTGCAGGGGACGTCACCCTCGGCTCTATCGGCGGCGAGGCGAACGTCAACTCCGTGTCCGGCGACGCGACCGTCGGCAAAGTCCGTGGGAACGCAAACTTCCACTCCGTCTCCGGTGACATCGAGCTGCGGGAGGCGGAGGGCTCGGTGCACGCAAAGACGATCTCCGGTGACGTTCGCATCGGCGCGGCCACGCAAGGTTCCGTGGCGATGCAGTCCGTGTCGGGTGACCTCACGATGGGCTTGAGCGCGGGCTCGAAGCTCTTCGTCAACGCGCGCTCGACGAGCGGCAAGACGACGTCCGAGCTCGAGGTGCGCGACGAGCGGCCTGCGAACGGCGGCCCGCTCGTGGAGCTGCAGGCGAAGTCCGTGTCCGGCGACATCCGCATCGTCCGCGCGTAGGCGGCGAAGCTCATGCGCGCGATCTGGCCCAAGGGTGGCCTCTGGCGTCACTCCGACTTCCTGAAGCTCTGGTCGGCGGAGACGATCAGCCAGGTCGGCTCGCAGGTGACGGGCCTAGCGCTGCCGCTGGTCGCGATCATCACACTCGACGTCAGCGCCTTCGAGGTGGCGTTGCTGGGGGTGATCGAGTTCGCGCCCTTCATCCTCATCAGCCTCCCGGCCGGCGTCTGGGTCGACCGCTTGCCTCGAAGGCCGATCCTCATCGTCGGCGATCTCGGCCGAGCGGTGCTGCTGGCGACGATCCCCATCGCGTTCGCGGTCGACGCCCTGACGATGTGGCAGCTCTATGTCGTCGGCTTCTTCTTCGGCGTGCTGACGGTGTTCTTCGACGTCGCATACCAGTCGTACCTGCCTGCGCTCGTCGAGCGGGACCAGTTGGTGGACGGCAACTCGAAGCTCGAGATCTCCCGCTCCGGCGCGCAGCTTGCAGGCCCGGCGCTCGCGGGGATCCTCATCCAGGTGCTGAAGGCGCCGCTGGCCATACTCCTCGACGCGATCAGCTTCCTCGTGTCCGGCCTCTTCGTGCTCGCCATCCGCAAGCACGAGGCTGTGCCGGATCGGGAGCCGGGCCGTTCTCCGCTGCACGGCATGCGCGCCGAGCTGTCCGAAGGAGTGCGCTACGTGCTGGGGCACCGCTACCTGCGCTGGATCGCAGCCTCGACGGCGACCTTCAACTTCTTCGGCAGCATGATGGGAGCGATCTTCCTCGTCTATGCCGTGCGCGAGCTCGAGCTCGGCGCTGGCACGATCGGCATCGTCTTTGCGATCGGCAACGTGGGGTACCTCGTCGGAGCGGTCGTCACGAACCGGCTCTCGGCGCGAATCGGCGTGGGACCGGCGATCGTTGTCGGCGCGTTCTTGGGCGTCGGGTCGCTGCTCGTGCCGCTTGCCCCGAAGAGCGAGCCGATCCCGTGGCTCATCTCCTCGGGGGTGCTCATCGGCTTCGGAGTCGTCCTCTACAACGTCACGCAGCTCAGCTTCCGCCAGGCGATCACGCCCGAGCGGCTCCAAGGCCGGATGAACTCGGTGATGCGGTTCATCGTCTGGGGCGTGATGCCCCTCGGCACGTTGCTGGGGGGTGCGATTGCGACGGCGGTCGACCTCCGCACGGCGATCTGGGTGGGCGCGATCGGCCAGTCGCTCGCGTTCCTGCCTGTGCTCCTGTCGCCTGTGCGGACCCTCCGCGAGATGCCCGAGCCGGTAGCCGATCCTCTGGCAGAGGCGCAGGGCGAGGGCGGTAGGCTCCTCCCGGGTCAAGTGCCGGCAGTCGAGGACATCTCCTGAAACACCGTTCCCCGCTGCTCCAGCGGTCGATGCTCGCGCTACTGAGCAGCGAGGTGATCTCGTCGATCGGCGCGCAGATGACGTTTCTCGCCCTGCCGTGGTTCGTGCTCACGACGACCGGCTCGACGACGCGGATGGGCATCGTGCTGGCCGCGGAGCTGCTGCCGATCGCGCTGCTTGGCATTCCCAGCGGCACCGTCGTGGCCCGGCTGGGCGCGCGACGGACGATGCTCGTCTGCGACCTCGCCCGGATCCCGATCATGGCGGCCATACCCCTGCTGCACTCGGCGGGCATGCTCTCGTTCGGCCTGCTGCTCGTGCTCGTCTTCGCGCTCGGGACGTTCATCGCGCCGTACTTCTCGGCACAACGCCTCGTCCTGCCCGAGCTGGTCGGCGAGGACCCGGCGACGCTGACGCAGGCCAACGCGGTCGTCGAAACCGGATCGCGCCTGACGATCCTCCTCGGCCCGGTATTCGCCGGACTGCTCATCGCGTCGACCGGGGCGGCCAACGTCCTCTACGTGGACGCCGCCACCTACGCGGTCTCGTTCCTTCTACTGCTGCTCTTCGTGCCCAACCGACCACCGCTACCGGCGGAAGACGGCGGGCGGGGCGTCCTCGCGGGGCTTCGCTTCATGTTCGAGGACTCGCTACTCCGCCCGATGCTGCTCACGATCGTCTTCTTGCACATGTTCGCGCAGTCGATCATCGTCGCCCTGCCCGTGCTTGCATTCGACCACTACGGGGCGAGTGCGAGCACCGCCGGGCTGCTTTTCGGCGCCTGGGGCGCGGGATCGATCATCGGCTCGCTCGCGGCCATTCCGCTCGCCAGGCGCATCTCCCCGCTCACGCAGGCAACCATCGGGGTCGTGTGGGTCTCGATGCCGCTCATGCTGCTCGGCCTTGCCTTGCCCGCGGTGGGGGCGATGGCGGTGTTGTTCGCATCCGGCCTTGGCGCCGTGGCATCGGCGCCGTTGATGGCCATCTTCACGACGCGGGCACCGGGGCACCTCCGTGCGAAGGTGATGACGGCTGTCATCACCGTGGTCACAGTCTCGGGGCCGTTCGCAGTGCTTGCCCTCGGGCGCCTGCTCGAGTCGTTCGACGTACGAACGATTCTCTTCGCGCT
>JBKJWA010000238.1:0-3572 GCA_046716705.1 Gaiellaceae bacterium | reverse complement strand
CGTCGATCTCCTGGCGCTGGGCTACCAGCGCGGAGTCGTGCCCCTCGGAAAGAGCATGCAGAAGCTCACGCCGCTCGTCCGAGAGGCGCTGGATCTCCTTCTTGATTGCGAGTAGACGTGGCATCAGTTCGGAAAACGCATCGGCATGAATTGTCATTCCCGCATCCCTCACGCGGCTGCGAGCTCTTTCGAGCGGCATACCGCCTCGGCGGCTTGGATAAACATCTGCGCGGCGGGCGTCAGCTGGCGGTCGGCATGCCAGGCAACGCCGATGATTCGCGGTGGAACCCGGTCGCCGAGGTCGATGACAGCGATCGACTCGTCGGCGAGATCGACGGTCAGCCGCGGGACGAGCGCGACGCCGACGCCTGACGCTACGAGCGCCTGCACGGTCCCGTTGTCGTCGGAGCGGAAGACGACCTCCGGCTCGCGGCCCGCCATCCGCAGGCGCTCTTCGACGCGCTGGGTCGTGCGGCAGGTGCGGTAGCTGATGAGCGGCAGGTCGAGGATCTCGCGGAGCGTCGGGTTCCTCTCCTTCGCCGCCAGCGGTGAGTCGGCGGCGACGACGAGCACGTACGGATCGCGCATGAGCTCAACCGACTCGAAGGGACCTGGCTCGACCGGAAACACGCAGAAGGTGACGTCGACGTCGCCGCGCTCGACGAGCGCGAGCAGCTCGTGGTCGTCGTGCGACTCCACGAGCCTGATGTCGACATTCGGCCACTCGTCCCGAAATGCGCTCAACAGCGTGGGGAGGACGCGGGCGCCCACGGACTGGTACGTGCCGATGCTGAGCGGCCCCGAGTCGCCGGCGCCGAAGGAATCGAGGTCGGCCTGCGCCGCCGCGAGGCGCGCATTGATGGCGCGCGCGTGGGTGAGCAGCAAGCTCCCTGCACCGGTGAGCGTGACGGGCCGTGGGCCACCCGGGCGGTCGATGAGCTGCTGGCCGACGATGCGCTCGAGCGCCGCGATCTGCTGCGAGATGGCGGACTGCGTGTAGCCGAGACTGTGAGCCGCGCGCCCGAACGAGCCCTCCTCGGCGACCGCCTGGAGGGCGAGCAGATGCCGCAGTTCGATCCCGAGCCAACTATCAGTCTGCATAATCGAAATCTACGATAACAGGACTTGTGCTAATGATCAACCAGGCGTCAGAGTTGGGTGGATGAGCCACGGGACGAAGGTCTGGGCGGCTCTCGCCGTCGTGTACGTCGTCTGGGGATCGACGTATCTCGGGATCCTGTACGCGATCGACACGATCCCCGTGTTCCTGTCGATGGGGATCCGGTTCGTGGTCGCCGGCGGGCTCCTCTACGTCTGGGCCGTCCGGCGCGGGGACGCGACCGATCGTGTCGGCCGCAGGCAATGGCTGGCGGCGGCGGTCGTTGGCGGTCTTCTATTCGTGGGCGGCAACGGGCTCGTCGCGTGGTCCGAGACTCGCGTCGATACCGGCGTTGCGGCGCTGCTGATCGCGGCAGTCCCGCTGTGGATGGCGCTCTTCGACCGCGTCGCCAACGGGCAGGGGCTCTCGCGGTTGGCCCTCCTCGGGCTGTTCGTGGGCTTCGGCGGCGTTGCGCTGCTCGCGTGGCCTTCGGGTCCGAGTCGGATCGACGCGCTCGGTACCTTGGCGCTGCTCGTTTCGGGCGCCGCCTGGGCGGCCGGATCGCTCGTCGCCCGCGGCGTCGCCCTCCCGCGCCGGCCGCTCGTCTCTTCGGGAATGCAGATGCTCGCGGGTGGCGTGCTGCTGCTGCTCGTCGGCAGCGCCGCGGGCGAGCTGACCGAGGTCGGTCGTCCGTCGCTCCAGTCCCTGATCGCCATGATCTACCTCGTCGTCTTCGGCTCCTGGCTCGCCTTCTCGGCGTACACGTGGCTGCTTCAGGTGGCGTCCACGAGCGTCGTCTCGACCTACGCGTACGTAAATCCCGTCGTCGCCGTGTTTCTCGGCTGGGCCGTGCGCAGCGAGCCGCTGTCCGTGCGCACCGTGGCCGCGGGCGTCGTGATCCTCGGCGCGGTCGCGCTCATCGTGACGCCCGGACGCGCTCGCTCGACCCCTGTGCCGGCGACCGCGCCTGTCCGCGCGCAGTAGTTACGCTGGACGAATGGCGACGGTCGACCTCCGTAGGCTCGGCGTGCGGCCCGGCGAGGAGCTTCGGGACGAGCACGAGATCGAGATCGCGCCACTCGAGCTGGGCGGACAGCGGTACGTCGCCGTTCCCGACCATGTTCCCGCCGAGCTGGCCGTGACGCGGGCGACGAACGGCACATCGCTGCGCCTCCGCTTCACGACGCGGCTCCACGGCCCTTGCTATCGGTGCCTCGAGGACGCGGCGCTCGACCAGCCGGTCGACGTCCGCGAGTACCAGGCGGAGGATCCGCAGGGAGACGACGAGCTCGAGTCGGTCTATGTCACCGATGACAGGCTCGATCTCTCCGCCTGGGCTCGCGACGCGGTCGTGCTCGCGCTCCCCGACAAGATTCTCTGCCGGCCGGAATGCGCCGGTCTCTGCCCTGTCTGCGGCAAGAATCTCAACCGCGAGCCGCATGGCCACGAGGGCGAGGAGATCGATCCGCGCTGGGCAGGGCTGGCGGAATTGCGAGATTCGCTCCAGTGACGACCGATCCGCAGCGCTGGAAGACCCTCCGAAACCGCGCCGGCCTCGGGCCTCGTCACGTCATGGAGCCCCGCGGCGGAGAACGCCGCCTAGCTAGACTGGGCAGCCGCTCATGGCTGTCCCGAAGAGAAAGACATCGAAGTCGCGGCGCGACAAGCGTCGCGCACAGCACAAGATCGAGGCGCCTCGCGTCTCCGTGTGCCCTGTCTGCGGCCAGCCGAAGGAGTCTCACCGCATGTGCCCCACGTGTAAGACGTACCGTGGGCGCGAGGTCGAGCCTCTGCGAGCTCCGACTCCTTAGATAGATGCCTCCCATCCGCGTGGCCGTCGACGCGCTCGGCGGCGACCGTGCTCCCGACGAGATCGTGGCGGGTGCGGCCGGGGGGCGCTCCGACGCGGTTCAGCCGGTGCTCTTCGGGCCCGCGACGCTCGATGCGGCGGGGCTCGAGCTCGTCGAGACGACGGACGCCATCGAAATGCAGGAGAAGCCGGCGGAGGCCGTACGCGGCAAGCCGGACAGCTCGCTCGTGGCGGCATGCCGGTCGGTGGGAAGCGGGGACACGGCGGCGGTGGTCTCCGCGGGGAACACGGGCGCGATGCTGGCAGCGTCGCTTCTGGAGATTCGGCGGCTGCCGGGAGTCATGCGACCTGCGATCGCCGTCGTCATCCCATCCGTGCGCGGGCCGTCGGTGTTGATCGACGCGGGCGCGAACGCGGAGTCGAAGCCGGAGCAACTGCTGCAGTTCGCGACGATGGGCGCGATCTTCGCGGAGGAGATCCTCGAGATCGCGCGGCCCGAGGTCGGCCTGCTCTCCATCGGCGAGGAGGCGGGGAAGGGGAACCAGGCGACGCAGGAGGCGCACGCGCTCATCGCCGCGAGCGACCTGAACTTCGCCGGCAATGTCGAGAGCCGCTGGCTGCTCGAAGGCGCTGCGGACGTCGTCGTGACGGACGGCTTCACGG
>JBKJWA010000237.1:0-5437 GCA_046716705.1 Gaiellaceae bacterium | reverse complement strand
CAGCGAAGACGGCCGCCAGCCCGACGAGGCCCGTCGCGAGCGCCCGTGGTAGCCAGACGGCATACGGCGACCGCGCGACGACGGCGAGCAGCGCCGCGAACGGGAAGATGAAAAAGAGTAGGACGATCGCCCCTTCGTCGGGATCGAGCGCCCAGAGCAGCGACAGGGAGGCCCAGCCGATCAACGCGGCGGCGGGCGCGGCGATCCAGATGGGGATCGTGGCCAGCTCGTCCCCTCGAAGGGCGCGGACGATGAGCGCGAGCGACGCGGCCGCGAGCACGACGTAGAGCGGCAGCAGCAGGAACGCGTCCTGGCTCCCGAGCTCCACGGGGATGCGGAACGGCGCAGCGAGGAGGAGCGCAACGGGCACGACGGCCGGCCAGCGCACGAAGGCCCACGCGCTGGCCGTCGCCGCCAGCGCTGCGACGAAGAGGGCAGCTGCCCCGGTCGCGGACGCGAGCCGCTCGAGGTCATCCCGCGGAAGCAGGGCGACGACGAGCATCGCTTCCGCGGCGGCGAGCATCGCAAGCCCGCCGACGAGCAGGAAACGCTGCGGCCGCCCGAGGACGACCAGCGCTGCGCCCGCGGCTCCGGCCAGCGCGGCGACTTCGGCGAGCGTCTCGTGCGTCATCGGGGGTGTGAAGCGTAAACAGTGCGAGAATCCCGCAATGCTCAGTGCGGCGAAGCGAGCGCTTGTACTGGCGCCCCACACCGACGACGGGGAGTTCGGCTGCGGCGGAACGATGGCGCGGCTCGTCGAGCAGGGCGTCGAGGTGCGCTACGTCGCATTCTCGATCGCCACGAAGTCGCTACCCGAGGGCTTCGCGCCCGACACGCTTGCACGCGAGGTGCGCGAGGCGACGGCGGAGCTCGGCATCCCCGACACGAACCTCGACGTCCACGACTTCGAGGTGCGGACGTTCCCCGTCCACCGCCAGGACATCCTCGAGCTGCTGATCGGACTCTGGGAGGAGTGGAGCCCTGACATCGTCTTCCAGCCGTCGCTTCATGATGTCCACCAGGATCACCAGGTGATCGCCGCCGAAGGGCTCCGCGCGTTCAAGCGGACGACGATCCTCGGCTACGAGGTCCCCTGGAACAACTTCGACTTCACCTATCAGGCGTATGTGGCCCTCGAGGAGCCGCACGTCGAACGGAAGATTGCGGCGCTCGCGAAGTACGCCTCGCAGCAGCACCGGCGTTATGCCGATGCCGAGTACATCCGCAACCTCGCCCGGATGCACGGCGTGAACGTCAACCGCAAGTTCGCAGAGTGCTTCCAGGTGTATCGCATCGTCGCTTGAAGGAGGCGCTCGCCGCCGGGTGGCGTGAGCTCGCGCTTTACCTCGCCGCAGGTGTCGTCTACGTCGCGATGGGCGCCGCTTTTGTCGAGTTCCTCTTCTCGTGGTTCGTCGCGGCCGGCTACCTGCTGCTGTGTGTCGTCGCGCTGCCCGCCCTCGTTCGGCGGCTACGCCGATGAGCTGGGCGGCGCACGATCTCGAGCCCTACGCCATCCAGAAGCACCTGGGCAAGAAGGTCGCCTTCGTGCCGCTGCTCATCGGCTCGTACTCGCCCGACCTGCTGTCGAAGTGGTTCGTCTACGGCGTCGGGCTCGCCGGCTGGGAGCTGAAGGCCGACAACCCCGCGCAGTTCCACCGCGGCTGGCCGGGCGTCGGGTTCACACACTCGCTGACGTTCGGCGTGCTCGTCGGGCTGCTGCTCTACGCGATCTTCCGCAACAGGGTCGTCGCCTACAGCTTCGTGATCGGCCACTGGGCCCATGCGTTCACGGACATGGGAGACACCGTCGGCACGATGCTCTTCTTCCCCTTCACCGACCACCTGTTCGCAGTCGGTGCCTGGGCCTACGCAGGCCAGACCGGCCGCTACGTCGACGCGGGCGCGTACTTCTCGGGCCTCGGTTTCGTGTGGGACGGCGTCTTCGTCGTCTGGGCGTTGCTGAGCTGGCGCGTGATCACGCGCGCGTACTTCCGAGAGACGATCGCCGCCGCCGACCCGTTCTGGCGCTGGGCGGGCCGCTACGTCTCGGAGAACGTCCTCGTCGCGCTCTACCGCGCGTCGTACTTCTACGGGATCGTCCGCTGGGTCGCTTGGCTGATCTGGGCGCATGTGATTCGCAGCTTCGCGTTCGACCTGCGCTGGGGCGGCCCGCGCTGGGTGCCACGCGTCTACGCGGACGACCTGAACGCGGCCGGGCCCTCCTGCAAATGCCCGGGTTGCTGCTCGATGAAGCCCCGCCTCGGCTTCTACGCGGCAGTCGGCGCCATCGCCTGGGCGAAGCGCTTGCGCCGGCGCGAGTAGGGTTCAGGTAGCGAACGCCCGAGGAGGATCGAGATGCCCTTCTATCACCGCCTGGGGGACATTCCCCGCAAGCGCCACATCGTCTTTCGCGACAACGGCCGCCTGTTGACCGAGGAGGTCATGGGCCTCGAGGGCTTCATCGGCAACGAGTCGATCCTCTACCACCTCCAGTCGCCCTGCCGTGTGAAGGAGCTCGGGGAGTTCGAGCCGATCGAGCATGAGGAGTGGGTGCCGGAAGCCCACGCGCACCGCCATCTCGAGACGTACGGCACCGAGCCGTCGGGCGACGAGATCACGGGCCGCCGCGTGCTCATGTGGAACGACGACGTCGAGATCTCGCTCTGCCGCCCGGCGTCGACGATGGACTACTTCTTCCGCAACGGCGAGCACGACGAGTGCGTGTTCGTGCACGAGGGCTCGGGCACGCTCGAGACGACGTTCGGCAATCTCTCCTACCGCGACGGCGACTACGTGATGATCCCGCGCGGGACTACGTACCGCTTCGTGCCCGATGGTGAGCAGCGGCACCTCGTGTTTGAGTCACCGGGGTTGATCACGATCCCGCGGCGCTACCGCAACGAGTACGGGCAGCTGCTGGAGGGCGCGCCGTTCTCGAACCGCGATCTCCACCCGCCGACGGAGTTGCAGACGATTCGCGAGCAGGGCGAGTTCGTCGTGAAGGTGCGCGTCCGGGGCGGCTACCAGACGTACGTTCTCGACTACCACCCGTTCGACGTCGTCGGCTGGGACGGCTACCTCTTCCCGTGGACGTTCTCGGTGCACGACTTCGAGCCCATCACCGGGCGCATCCACCAGCCACCGCCCTCGCACCAGACGTTCCAGGGCCAGAACTTCGTCATCTGCTCGTTCTGCCCGCGGAAGCTCGACTTCGACCCGGAGGCGGTCCCGATCCCGTACCACCACTCGAATCTCCAGTCCGAGGAGATGATCTATTACGTCTCCGGCAACTTCGGCTCGCGCAAGGCGATCGAGGTGGGGTCGATCACGCTCCATCCGTCGGGCCTGCCGCACGGGCCTCAGCCCGGCCTCGCCGAGAAGTCGCTGGGCGTGGCGGAAACGACGGAGCTCGCGGTGATGTGCGACACGTTCCGGCCGCTTCGGCTCTCGGCGTTCGCGGGCGAGCTCGACGACGGCCGCTACGCGTACTCGTGGTACGAGCCGGCCGATGGCGACCCGGGGCTGGCCGGCGTCACGTCGCACCTATAGCGAGGGACAGTCCCCGGACGGGGACTGTCCCTGGTCGGTGGCGTCCGCGCGATAGGTTCCTCGCTTGAGCTTCGAAACGATCTTCGAGCCGTTCCGAATCCACTCGGTCGAGCCGATGCGGCTCACGACCGAGGAGGAGCGGCGGGCGGCCGTCGCCGCGGTCGACTTCAACCTTTTCAAGCTGCCGGCGAACGAGGTGCTGATCGACCTGCTCACCGACTCGGGCACGGGTGCGATGTCGCGCGACCAGTGGGCGGCGATCCAGCACGGCGACGAGAGCTACGCGGGCTCGCCCTCGTGGTACCGCTTCCTAGCCGCCGTTCAGGAGCTCTTTCCGTTCGAGCACGTCATTCCCACCCACCAGGGCCGGGCCGCCGAGCGAATCTTGTTCTCGGTGCTCGGCGGGCCCGGCAAGGTCGTCCCGAACAACACCCACTTCGACACGACGCGGGCCAACGTCGAGCACACCGGCGCGGAGGCGGTCGACCTGCCGATCCCGGAAGGTCGCGACCCGGGAACGCTGCACCCCTTCAAGGGCAACATGGACACGGACGCGCTCGAGGCGCTGCTCGCGGAGCGTGCAGGCGACGTGCCGGTCGTCTTCGTGACGATCACGAACAACTCGGGCGGCGGCCAGCCGGTGTCGCTCGAAAACCTCCGCGCGGTGCGAGCGGTGTGCGACCGCCACGGTGTGCCGCTCTTCCTCGACGCCTGCCGGTTTGCCGAGAACGCGTGGTTCGTCCGCGAGCGCGAGGAGGGGTACGCCGACCGCACGGTCGCCGAGATCGTGCGCGAGACGGCAGCGCTCGCCGACGGCATGACGATGAGCGCGAAGAAGGACCCGCTCGCGAACATCGGCGGCTGGGTGGCGATGAACGACGCGGAGCTCGCCGACCAGTGCCGCGCGCTCGGCATCCTCACCGAGGGTTTCCCGACGTACGGCGGGCTGGCGGGGCGCGACCTCGAGGCGATCGCGCAGGGCCTCACGGAAGCGGTCGACCACGACTATCTGCGCTACCGGACCCGCTCCACCGCGTATCTCGGCGATGGGCTGCTCGATGCGGGCATGCCGCTCGTGCAGCCGTTCGGCGGCCATGCGATCTACATCGACGCCCGTGCGCTCCTGCCGCACATCCCTCCTCTCGAGTACCCGGGCCAGGCGCTCGCGGTCGAGCTCTACGCTGTGGGCGGCATCCGCGGCTGTGAGATCGGCACGGTGATGTTCGGGCGGAGCCCGGACGGCTCGGAGCAGCCGGCGGCGATGGACCTCGTCCGCCTCGCGATCCCGCGGCGGACGTACACACAGAGTCACGTCGACTACGTGATCGAGGTGGCGCGGAACGTCGTCGAGCGGGTGCCGCAGCTACGGGGCTACCGCTTCGCGTGGCAGCCGTCGTCGCTGCGCCACTTCACCGCGCGGTTCGAGCCGCTCGCGCCCTGATCTGCGCCAGCTCGTCCGGCAGGTAGAAGCGGAGCGGCCAGAGGACGAGCGGGTACACGGCGACGAGTGCGAGCGCTGCCGCGAATGGCACGTCGAGCGCCTTGCCGAGCACGGTCAGGCCGGCGGCTGTGCCGACCACCGTCACCACGCGCCGCCACTGGTACGGGACCCAGAACACCCGTTGCGACCACCAGGTGATGCCGATGAACATCACCGTGAACGCGCAGAGGTTCGCGATGCCAGCGCCGACGATCCCGTAGGGAGGGATCAGCAGGAGATTGAGGCTGACGCTGACGACGGCGGCGCTGCCCGTCACCACCCAGTTGAACTGCGTGCGTTTCGTCCTGCCGAGCCCGATGGAGACGACGATGAAGCCGCCGAACGCGACGGCGCCGAACGCGAGCAGCGCGACGACGTCGGACGCCGCGTAGAACGCCGGCGTCGTCA
>JBKJWA010000236.1:0-3492 GCA_046716705.1 Gaiellaceae bacterium | reverse complement strand
GCCTCGGAGTGCTCGGGTGGGCGCTGCTGGGGAAGGTGTTTCCAGGGCTGTTCCCCGACGGCGCGCGCGTCGCGAGGCTGCGCAACCCGATCGGCTACTGGAACGCCCTCGCGCTCGTCGCGGCGCTCGCGTTCCCGCTCGGCCTTTGGCTCGCGGCCGGAAGGGCGCACGCGCGGCTCCTGCGCGCCGCCGGCGTCGTCCTCCTCTACGTCGCCGCCATCGCGCTCGTGCTCACGTATTCGCGGGCGGGCATCGGCGTCGCCGCTGCCGGCATGGGGCTCTGGCTCTGGCTCGCTCGTGATCGGTTCGAAGGGTTGGCGATGCTCGTGGCGGCCGTCGCGCCTGCGGTTTGCGTCGTCGCGTGGGCGACCACCCAGCCGGGCATCGTCGACCATCTCCAGACGTCCGCGACGCGGGAACGCGCCGGCGCATGGTTCGCGCTCGCACTCGTGCTCGGTGTCGCGGCCGCGCTCGGCCTCTCGCACTACGCCGCGCGCGCGGGGGAGCGGTTGTCGGCGGACGCGCGCCGCCGCTGGACGCTGCGGCTCGGCGGCGCGCTCGCCGCGGTTGCGGTCGGCGTCGTCGTCGCGGCCACGGTTGCGATCGGCGGGCCGGGGGAATGGCTCGACGAGTTCCGCGGAAAGGGCGACGTCGTCCAGGGGTCGGGCCGCCTCGGCGAGCTGAGCTCGAACAACCGCTGGACGTGGTGGGGCGAGTCGTGGGAGCTGTTCCGGGAAGCGCCGGCGGGCGGACACGGCGCGCACACGTTCGAGATCGCCCGGCGGCCGATTCGCGTCGGGTCCGTCGTCACCGAGGAGCCGCACAACGTTGCTCTCCAGGCGCTTGCGGAGACGGGGCTCCCCGGCCTGCTGCTCGGTCTCACCGCGGCGGCGTTCTGCCTGCTCGCGTGCCGGGAGGCGTTGCGCCGGCTGGACGGCGACGAGCGCGCCGCGGGGGTCGCGCTGGCGGTGCTCCTGCCGGTCTATCTCCTCCACGCGCTCGCCGACATCGACTGGGACTTCGTGGCCGCGTCCGCGCCGGTGATGTTCGCGGTCGGCGTGCTGCTCGTCGCCGGGCGGCCGGCCGGAGAGTCGCGCAGCCGTCCCCTGCTCGCGGTGCTCGCGTGCGTGGCCGGCCTCGGCGTCCTCTACTCGCTGACCGCGCCGTGGCTCGCGCAGCGGCGGGTGGAGGCCGCGTATGAGGCGATCGCCGAGAACGACGTCGGTGCCGCCGTCGACGCCGCGCGCCAGGCCCGCGACCTCAACCCGCTGTCAGTCGAGCCGCTCTGGGCATGGGCGCTCGCGGACGCCCGTCGGTCGGATCCGTCACCCACGCTGCGCCGGTACGCCGACGCCACGAGGCTCCAGCCCGAGAACTCCGACACGTGGTTCGCGCTCGGCGCGTACGAGCTCGGCATCGGCCGCTTCCGAGACGCGTATGTCCACCTCGACCGCGCGTACGGCCTCGATCCCTACGGGCCGGCGGGGCTGCCCGGCGGCCTGCTCGACCAGGCCCGCGCGAAGGTCGAGGGGCGCTGAGGTGTCAGACACGTGAACGTGTCAAGACCCAATCGTTGAAATGGCGTGACAACTCATCCACAGTGTCCGCATGGTTGAGCCAAGCGGACATGTGGATGCGTCACGAACGGCCGTTCGGCGCTGAAAGTGTCTGACACCGGGGCGTTAGCTGGCGCCGATGACGACCGCGACGTGCGCGCCCATGAGGTCCTTCAGGCGTAGTCCGTCGAGGGGCGACACGATCTTCACACGGAGGTCGCGCGCGAAGCGGGCGGCCTCCGGCGCGTAGCCGGGTCGGTACATGACGACGCTGCGGCGATAGTCGGTGCGGGCGGCGTTGCCCACCGCCGCGATGACGTATCCCTTGTTGCGGACGACCTCGCCGGTGGAGGCGGCGGCGCCGGCGACGCCATTCCCGTTGAGCACGAGCACGGACGTCTCCGCGCGGCCGAGCTTCGGCCCGGCCGGCGCTGCGGGCGGCTGGACGGCCTGCTCGACCGCTGCCGGCTCGCGCTTCTTCACCGCGGGTGTCGCCGCAGCCGTCCCCTGGGCCCAGTCGAGCAGCGTTCCTCCGAAGAGGGCGACGGCGAGCACGGCGATGAGGACGAGCTCGATCGCGGCGACGAGTGACGCGACGATCGTCGCGGTGCGCCAGGGTCGGACCAGCGCGTCGGTTGTCGAGGCGGATGACTCCACGGCGCGCTCGTCACTTCGTCGTGCCTAGCCGCATCTCCTCCCAGGTCAGGCGGAGACCGTGCTCGAGCGGCGTCTCGGCCCGCCAGCCGAGGTCGCGCTCCGCCGCCGCCGGGTCGAGGACGCTGCGGCGGATCTCGCCCGGCCGCGGGTCGGCGAACGTCGGCTCGCCGGTCGTCTCGGAGGCTCGGCGACACATCGCGTGCAGGTCGACGATGCTCGTGGCGACGCCTGTGCCGATGTTGTAGACGCCGGGCGCCGCGCCGACGGCCGCGAGCAGCGCGCGGACGACGTCCCCCACATGGACGAAGTCTCGCGACTGGAGGCCGTCGCCGTAGACGACCGTTTCCTGTCCGGCCGCCATCCGGTCGAGGAAGATCGCGATCACGCCGCCCTCGAGCGTCGGCAGCTGTCGCGGGCCGTAGACGTTCGCGAGTCGCAGCGCGACATGACCGGCGCCGTGGAGCCGGTTCCACGTCGCGATGTACTCCTCGCCGGCGAGCTTGGACGTGCCGTACGGCGAGAGTGGCTGCCGCGGATCGTTTTCGCCCGCCGGTCGCTCGCACTCGCCGTAGATCGCACCGCCGGTCGACGTGAAGACCACCTGCGCGCCCGTCTCCCTCGCAGCCTCCAGCACGCGCAGCGTGCCGACCACGTTTACCTCGGCGTCGTACGTCGGCCGCTCCACCGAGGTGACGACGTCGGCCTGGGCAGCGAGATGGAACACCGCGTCGGCCTCCACCTCGAACGGCTCCCGGATGTCGTGCTCGACGAGCTTCGCCTCCGGGTTGACGTTCTCGCGCCGACCCGACGTCAGGTTGTCGACGACGGTCACCTCGTCGCCGCGCGCCACGAGCGCGTCGACGAGATGGGAGCCGATGAACCCCGCTCCTCCGGTGACGACCGCCCGCACGCGCCGTATCGTAGTGGCGCGAATGTTCGTGACCTTCGAAGGTGTGGACGGCTCGGGGAAGTCGACGCAGGCGGCGCTGCTGGCGGAGCATCTCGTGGCGGCCGGGCGGGAGGTCGTGACCACGCGCGAGCCCGGGGGCACGCCGCTGGGGGAGAAGATCCGCGGCCTGCTCCTCGACGGCGAGCAGCCGGCGCCGTGGGCCGAAGCCGCGCTTTTCGCAGCCGCGCGCGCCGAGCTCGCAGAGCGCGTGATCAGGCCGTCGCTCGCCGCGGGAGCGGACGTCGTGTGCGACCGCTACCTCGACTCGTCGCTCGCGTACCAGGGGGTCGCGCGCGGGCTCGGCGTCGATCGTGTGCTCGAGCTGAACGT
>JBKJWA010000235.1:0-17887 GCA_046716705.1 Gaiellaceae bacterium | reverse complement strand
GCTGGCCGGGACGCCGGCGCTGCGTCGAAGAGCGCTCTTCTCTCGGCTTCGGCTTCTTCTTCGCCATCAGAAGGGGATGTCGTCGTCGGCCGCGGCCGGGAAGTCGGCGTCGGACTTCTCCGCACCGGCGCGGCGAGGCCGCGGCCGCGCCCGAGTCACCCGAGCCGGCCGCCGAGTACGCTGAGCCCGCCGAGCCGGAAACGCCGGAGTCACCGGAGCCACCCGCTTCAGAGCCAGAGGGAGAGGAGTAGCCATGGCCAACATCAACCGCGTCGTGCTCGTCGGGAACCTCACGAGGGACCCGGAGCTACGGCACACGCCGAGCGGCACCGCCGTCTGCAGCCTCCGCCTCGCCGTCAACACGCGGCGCAAGGACGGCGCGACCGGGGAGTGGACCGAGAAGCCGAACTACTTCGACATCACCGTGTGGGGCAACCAGGGCGAGAACTGTGCGCAGTACCTCGCCAAGGGCCGGCCGGTGGCGATCGACGGCCGCCTCGAATGGCGCGAGTGGGAGGCCCAGGACGGCTCCAAGCGCCAGGCGGTCGAGGTGATCGCAGACTCCGTGCAGTTCCTCGGCGGACGGGGCGAGGGCGGCGGTGAGGGTGGCGGCGACCAGTCCTTCGCGCCTGCTGCCGAGAAGTCCGACGCCGACTTCCCGGCTGCTGCTGACGACGACATCCCCTTCTGATGGCGAAGAAGAAGCCGAAGCCGAGAGAAGAGCGCTCTTCGACGCAGCGCCGGCGTCCCGGCCAGCGCGACGGCCAGATGCGCCGCCGTAACTGCGCGTTCTGCCGCGCGAAGATCGAGGACGTCGACTACAAGGACGTGAACATGCTGCGCCGCTTCGTCTCCGAGCGGGGCAAGATCCGCTCGCGGCGCATCACCGGGGCCTGCAGGCGCCATCAGAACCAGGTGTCGGTCGCCGTCAAGCGAGCGCGCGAGATGGCCCTCCTCCCGTACGTCGGCGAGCGCCAGTAGCCGCGATGCAGGTGATCCTGCTCGAGGACGTCGAGAACGTCGGGCTGCGCGGGGACGTCGTCGACGTCGCCAAGGGCTACGCGCGCAACTTCCTGCTGCCGCGACGGCTGGCGGAGGAGGCGACGCCGGCACGGTTGTCCGAGCTCGAGAAGCGGGACTCGCACCGCGCCCGCCACGAGGCGGCGTCAACCGACCAGGCGAGCGAGATCCAGAAGGTGCTCGAGAACGCCGAGCTGCGCTTCGAGATGAAGGCCGGCCCGACCGGCTCGCTTTTCGGCTCGGTGACCGCGACCGACATCGCAGACGAGCTCTGGGAGAAGCACAAGGTGCGGGTCGACCGCCGGAAGATCGAGTTGCCGCAGCCGATCAAGCAGGTCGGGCGCTATGCGATCCCGATCGGCATCTTCGAGGACGTCCAGGCCGAGGTGGCGACGCTCGTGCTGCCCGAGGGCGGCGAGCTGCCGCCCGAGGAGCCTGAGGAGGCCGTCGAGGAGCCGGAGGTCGAGGAAGCGGCCGACCGGACGGTCGAAGAAGTGCTTGACGAGCCGGTGGAGACCGCCGCGGAGGTCACCGAGGAATAGTCCCCCGCGAAAAACCCGAGGCGTAAGCCGACTGGGTTTTTAGCGGCTAGTCCACAGCCTCTTGTGGAGAGCTGTGGAATAGCGCACGAACTTCCCGCGTAGAGCGGGCTTTTCGTCCACCGTGCCGTCCGGCCAGCCGTCGACAATGGCGGGAACGAATGTTCTATTCAGCCTGCAAATGGGCCGTACGCGGCCCCGTGAGGAGGCGTGGATTTCGCCGCTATCCACCCGTTGAAACTCGGCCCCGCAGGGGGGTTAATACACCGTGGCCCATGTAGCAACCTCGCCCACGACCGCGCCGGTCCCACCGCAGAACCTCGATGCCGAAGAGTCCGTTCTCGGGGCGATGATGCTCTCCCCCGGTGCGATCGGGGCGGTCAGCGAGGTGCTGTCGGCCACCGACTTCTACCGGGAGAGCCACGCGAAGATCTACCGCGCCGCGCTGACGCTCTACGGCCGCGGCGAGCCCGTCGACGCGATCACGCTCGTCGACGAGCTCGACCAGAGAGGCGAGATCGAGAGCGCCGGCGGAAAGGTCCGCATCCACGAGCTGGCGGCGCTCGTTCCCGCCGCCGCGAACGCCTCGCACTACGCGCGCATCGTGCGCGAGATGGCGACGCTCCGCGGCCTGATCAGGGCCGGTCAGGAGATCGCCCGGCTCGGCATGGAGCGGCCGGGTGAGACGGCGGAGCTCGTCGACCGCGCCGAGCAGGTCGTCTTCGACCTCGCGCAGGCGCGCGTCTCTCAGGACTTCAGCCACATCGAGGAGCTGCTGAAGGCGAGCTTCGAGCGGATCACGGCCCTCTACGAGCAAGGAGCCGACGTCACCGGCGTCCCCTCCGGCTTCCGGGCGATCGACCAGCTCACGTCGGGCTTCCAGCCGGGCAACCTCGTCATCCTCGCCGCCCGGCCCGGCATGGGGAAGTCCGGCCTCGCGCTCTGCATGGCGGCGAACCTCGCCGTCCGCGCCGAGACACCGGTCGCGCTGTTCACGCCCGAGATGTCGAAGTCGGAGATCACGCAGCGCCTCATGTGCTCGGAGGCGAAGGTCGAGTCGCAGCGGCTGCGGAACGGCAAGCTCGCGCCGGACGACTGGCCGCGGCTGACCGCGGCCTGCGACCGGCTGTCGAAGGCGCCCATCTACGTCGACGACACCGGATCGATCACGATGATGGAGATCCGCTCGAAGGCGCGTCGGCTGAAGATGCGCGAGCCCGGGCTCGGCCTCATCATCGTCGACTACCTCCAGCTGATGACGTCGGGCGCATCGGTCGAGAACCGCGTCCAAGAGGTCTCGGCCATCTCGCGCCAGCTGAAGGTGCTCGCGCGCGACCTCGAGGTGCCGATCCTCGCGCTCTCGCAGCTGTCGCGCGCCGTCGAGTCGCGCCACGACAAGCGGCCGATCCTCTCGGATCTTCGCGAGTCGGGCAGCCTCGAGCAAGACGCGGATCTCGTCTTCTTCATCTACCGCGACGATTACTACGACACGGAGTCAGACCAGCAGGGCCTGGCCGAGGTGCACCTCGCGAAGCACCGAAACGGGCCCACCGACACCGTGAAGCTCTCGTTCCTCAAGCGATTCGCGAAGTTCGCCGACCTCGCCGCCAGTAACTGACCGAGCCACCCCCTGAACCGGAGTAGGAGGAGAGGAGGAACAGAGGACGGAGACGCAGATCATCTGGATTCGCGACACCGCCACGGCATTCGCAGCCCAGTGCGAGGCCTGCCATCGCGACCGCGCGTGGCCGCCCGTGGTCATCCGTGGCGCGCTGTGCCCCGAAGCCGACGTCGGCTTCATCACGTGCTTCCGCGGCCATCGCATCCGTGTGCGGCGCTTCCCGCGCGTTCACGCTCACGCAGTCGGCAGCCAGCCCGCGTAGGACGCACAGCCGTTCGGCTGTCAGACTGCCCGCGTGCCCGCGACGGTGATCATCGGCGCGCAGTGGGGAGACGAGGGCAAGGGCAAGATCGTCGACCTGCTCGCGCGGGACTCGGACATCGTCTGCCGTTACAACGGCGGGCCGGGCGCGGGCCACACGATCGTCGCCGACGGCGAGACGACGAAGCTCAGGCACATGCCTTCCGGGATCCTCTGGGGGAAGGAGTGCGTCATCGGCTCGGGCTGCGTCGTCGATCCCGCGGTCTTCATCGACGAGCTCGACGACCTCGCGGGCCGTTGCATCTCCGTCGACGTCGTCCGCCTGTCCGCCGAGGCGCACATGGTGATGCCGTGGCACGTCGCCCTCGACCAGGCGTCGGAGCGGCGCCTCGGGAAGCTCCAGATCGGCACGACGCGCCGGGGCAACGGGCCGGCGTACGCAGACAAGGCGTACCGCCTCGGCATCAGGCTCCAGGATCTCTTCGACCCGAAGATCCTCCGCCAGAAGATCGAGGTCGCGCTCGCCGAGAAGAACATGTGGCTCGAGCGCATCTACGGCGTCGAGCCGCTCGAGCTGGAGGAGCTCGCAGAGCGGTACGAAGGCTACGCGCAGCGGCTGCGCCCGTTCCTCGCGGACACGTCGCTGCTCGTCGACCGGGCGCTCCGCGCCGGGAAGCGAGTGCTCTTCGAGGGCGCGCACGGGACACTGCTCGACATCGACCACGGCACGTATCCCTTCGTCACCTCGTCATCAACGGTGGCGGGCGGGGCGTGCACGGGGATCGGCATCGGGCCGACGCGGATCGACCGCGTGGTCGGCATCGCGAAGGCGTACGTCACCCGGGTCGGCGAAGGGCCGTTCCCGACGGAGATCGAAGGGGCCGACCAGGAGCGAGTCCGCGAGCTCGGCGCCGAGTTCGGCACGGTCACGGGACGCGATCGTCGTTGCGGCTGGCTCGATCTCGTGGCGCTGCGCTACGCCGTGCGCCTGAACGGGCTGACGTCGCTCGCGCTCACGAAGCTCGATGTGCTCTCGTCGTTCCCAGAGCTGCCGGTATGTGTTCGCTACCGGCTTCGGGACGGAACGGAGACCGCCGACTTCCCCGCTCAGCAGAGCGACTTCCACCACGCCGAGCCGGTCTACGAGATCCTCGCCGGCTGGGACGAGCCGATCGACGCCGCGTCGGGGTTTTCGGAGCTACCCGAGACGGCCCGCCGCTACGTGGACTTCGTCGAGCGCGAGCTGGAGGTACCCGTAGAGCTGATCGGCACCGGCGCCGAGCGCGAGCGCGTGCTCACGCGTTAGAGAAGCCGCTCGAGCTCAGCGGGGGTATTTACGTTCACCAGTAGCCCGGGATCGCACTCGATCGTCTTCATTGTCAGTTCGCTCAGGGCATCGCGAATCGACAGGCGCCCCGAAGCGAGCGCCCGCTCCAGGACCGGCAGCGCGCTGCGCCGGTAGGCGCCCGGGAGCGGGCCGGTCTGCGACACCGCGGCGTCCACCTGTCCGGTGCAGGCATCTGCAAGCGCGGCGAGCAGCTCAGCCGTCACTAGCGGGCAGTCGACCGGCAGCACGACGCACAGCTCGTTCGTCGCCGACCGCAGCCCGGCGACAAGACCCGCGAGCGATGCTCGCACCTCGGAGCCGTCGTCCAATACGGGAAACGGGAGCTCGAGCCCATCGGTCCGCCTGCCGACAGCGAGCCGCTCCGCGCACAACTCGCCGAGCACGCGCCAGCCGCGTTCCGCAAGCGTCTCACCGTCGACTTCCGCCAGAGCTTTTGGCGAGCCGAAGCGGGTCGACGCGCCGCCGACCAGGAGCACTCCCGTCAGCGCTCGGCGCGCCAAGCCTCTGAGTAGACGTTCATCCGCCCCTCGCGCGTGAAGCCGCAGAGCGTGATGCCCCGGTCGCCCGCGAGCTCGACGGCGAGGCTCGACGGCGCCCCGACGGCGACGACGATCGGGCAGCCGGCTACCGCTGCCTTCTGGACCAGCTCGAACGCGATTCGGCCGCTCAGGCAGAGGACGCAGTCGGTGAGCGGGAGGCGCCCTGCGAGGAACGCCCAGCCGAGCACCTTGTCGACGGCGTTGTGGCGTCCGACGTCCTCGCGCGCGCACAGCAGCGTGCCGTCGGCGGCGAACAACCCGGCCGCGTGCAGCCCCCCGGTCGCCGCGAACGCGCCCTGGGCCTCTCGCAGCTGATCCGGCAGCGAGAGCAGAAGCGGCGCCGGGATGCGGAGGTCGCTCTCCACCTTCTGCGCCTCGACCGCCACGGCATCTATGGCGCCCTTGCCGCACACGCCGCAGGACGAAGACACGTAGAAGCTCCGCCGCAGACGCTCGGGATCGAAGCCCGGAGCCTCGACGTCGACGGTGTTCGCCGCCAAATCGTCGGGCACGGCTGCGCCGGCCGGCTGCATCCCCTCCGAGAGGCAGAAGCCGAGCGCAAGCTCTTCGTCCGCTCCCGGCGTCCGCATCGTCACCGCCACCGGCTCGCCGTTCACCCGGATCTCGAGCGGCTCCTCGACGGCCACGAGATCACGATCGTCACCGCCCGGGAACCGCACGATGTCGATCTGCGTGGCGGTGTACGGCGGTGTCGTCGGCACCCCGAGAGCTTAGGCCGCGGCGAGCTCCCTGGCGTGTTGGGTGGACACTAGGTCGTTCACGACATCGGCCAGGCTCGCCAGCACGTCGTCGTCGAAGCCCATGTCCGCGTGCCCGACGGCCAGCTCAGCGTCGAGCACGCGCGCGCCGATCCGGGCGAGGATCCGCCGGAGGTCCGCCTGCGCCCAGACGGCTCCGAAGCCGCCGGTGCTCGCGCCGACCACGGCCGCAGGTTTGTTGCGGAGCGGGTTCTTCGCGTACGGCCGCGAGACCCAGTCGAGGGCGTTCTTCAGCTGCCCCGGGACGGAGCCGTTGTACTCCGGCGTCGCGAAGAGCACGGCGTCCGCGGCGGCGATTGCGGCGCGGAGGTCCGCGTCCCCCGCCGGGGCCGGTGCTGCCTCGGCGTCCTCGTCGAACGGCGGCACGGCCGCGAGCCCGTCCCAGCGGACGAGCTCGACACCGTCGGGCAGCGCGTCGGCGGCCGCGGCCAAGAGGAGCGTGTTGTGCGAGTCGCGCCGAAGGCTGCCCGAGATGCCGAGGATCCGCACTTGGGTCAGTCCTTGATGAAGCCGAGCTCTGCGTCGAGGGACACGTGCTGGGCTAGGGCCGGCTCGCCGCTCGGGAGCGAAACGTTCCAGTCCAGCCCGAAGGCCACGCGGTCGACCGTCGTCTCCAGCCGGACGTTGACGCGCTGCCGGCCGTACGGGTCGACGATCGGCCCGCTGATCGAGCCGGTGAGCTGCACCGGCTTCGTGGTGCCCTTGATCGTCAGCTCGCCCGGGACGGCGACGAACGCGCCGTCAGTCTCGAACGCGTCGGAAGCGAACGTGATCGCGGGCGACTGCTCGGCGTCGAAGAACTCCGGCGAGGCGAGATGCGCGCCGAGGTTCTCGTCCTGCACCTGGATGCTGTCGACACTGGCTGAGCCCGATAGCGTCGCCTTCCCGTCGTCGACGGCGAGGGTCGCCTCGAACGGCGCGAACGAACCGTGGAACGTCCCTGCGAGGTAGCCGACTGCGAAGCCGACACGCGAGTGCACCGGGTCGAGCTGCCACGTTCCCGCCTCGAGCGCCGGCGCCTTCGTCAGAGTGGTCATCGCGATCTCCTTTCGGTATACTTGCGAGAGCAAACAAATATACAGGAAGAAACATGCCTAGTCAAGTATTGACCGATCAACTATCAACTGCACCCGTTCAGGCGTTCATCCGGCTACTGCAGGGCCATGCCGCTGTGACACGCGTGCTGAGCGCCGACCTCGTCCGCGAGCACGGTCTGACGATCAACGACTACGAAGCGCTCCTGCGCCTCGCCCGCGCCGAGGGGCATTACCTGAAGCGCGTAGAGCTTGCCGAGAGCCTCGTCCTCACGCCGTCGGGCGTGACCCGGCTCCTGGATGGGCTCGAGCGGGCCGGCTACGTGGAGAAGGGCTCGTGCGAAACGGACGCGCGCATCACATACGCGGTGCTGACCGACGCCGGGCACGAGAAGCTCGAACAGGCGTCGCGCTCGCACGTCGCACAGATCCGCGCGTTCTTCGGGGAGCGGTTCGAGGACGACGAGCTTGCGACCCTGGCCGAGCTGCTCGGCCGCCTCCCCGGCACGGCAGGCGACGGCATCGACTGCGCCCCACCGCCTGAATAGACTCGCCCGGTGAGGGTGCTCATCGTCGGTTCGGGAGGCCGGGAGCACGCGCTCGCGTGGAAGATCACCCAGAGCCCGAGGCTCGAGGAGCTGCACGCGGCGCCCGGGAATCCCGGCATCGCAGCGCTCGGCAACTGCCATCCCGTCCTGGCCGAGGACGGCGACGGCGTGCTTGCGCTCGCGCGTTCCGTGCGCGCCGATCTCGTCGTGGTCGGCGCCGAAGCGCCGCTCGTCGCCGGTCTCGCCGACCGCCTGCGCCGCGGCGGCGTGCCCGTCTTCGGCCCGTCACGAGCCGGCGCGCGGATCGAGGGCTCGAAGGCGTTCGCGAAGGACGTGCTCGAGCGGGCCGGCGTGCCGACCGCACGAGCACTGCCCGTCGCGAGACCGCCGTGCGTCGTCAAGGCGGACGGCCTCACCACCGGCAAGGGCGTGTTCGTCTGCCACTCGGACGACGAGCTGCAGGCCGCCCTCGCGGAGGTCCAGGGTCTCGGCACCCGCTTTCACATCGAGGAACTGCTCGAAGGCGACGAGCTGTCGGTCTTCGCCGTCTGCGACGGGCGGCGAGCCGTTCCGCTCGCAGCCGCCCGCGACTTCAAGCGCGCACGGGAAGGTGACGCCGGTCCCAACACCGGTGGCATGGGCGCGTTCTCGCCCGTCCCCGGGTCTCCGCTCCTCGAACGACTCGTCGCGGAGATTCACAGGCCGGTGCTCGCAGAGCTCGCTGCACGCGACGCACCGTTCTCCGGTCTGCTGTACGCGGGCCTCATGCTCACCGCGGACGGGCCTCGCGTGCTCGAGTTCAACTGCCGGTTCGGGGACCCTGAGACGCAGGCGGTGCTGCCGCTCGTCACCTCCGACCTGCTACCCGTGCTGGCTGAGGCCGCTGCGGGCGATCTCGGCTCGTCGCCGATCGAGCTTTCGGGCGACTCGGCGGTGACGGTCGTCGTTGCGGCGAAGGACTACCCGGCGTCGGGCGACACCGGCTCACCGATCACGGGCATCGACGAGGCCACGAAGCTGGGCGCGCTCGTCTTCCACGCCGCCACAGCGGAGCGTGATCACACGCTCGTGACGAGCGGCGGCCGCATACTCGGCGTGACCGGCGTCGGCCCGGATCTCGCCGCGGCCCGCGAGCTCGCCTACGCGGCCGTGGAGCGCATCTCGTTCCCCGGCGCGCGGTATCGTCGGGACATCAGTGCCTGAGCCCTCTCCCCTCGTCGGCATCCTCATCGGCTCGGAGTCCGACCGGCCGCGCATGCAGCCGGCGCTCGACGACCTCTCCGAACGCGGCATCCCCTTCGAGATGGAGGTGCTCTCCGCGCACCGGCAGCCCGACGACGTCGCCGAGTACGCAAAGCGGGCGCGCGAGCGAGGGCTGAGGGTGCTCATCGCCGGCGCCGGGCTCGCTGCCGCGCTGCCCGGAGTCGTCGCCGCGCACACGGATCTGCCCGTGATAGGCGTGCCCCTGCGCTCCTCGATGAGCGTCGGCGACGGGATGGACGCCCTGCTGTCGATCGTGCAGATGCCGCCGGGCGTCCCGGTCGCGTGCGTGGGCGTCGACAACGCACGAAACGCGGCCGCCCTTGCCGCGCGCATTCTCGACGCGTGACGGCTGTCCGGCCTGCCACGCCGGACGACGCCCGCGCTATCGCGGAGGTTCAGGTCGAGACGTGGCGCGCCGCGTACGTCGGGGTCATGCCTCAGGAAGTCCTCGACGTGCTCGACGTCGAAGAGCGAGCCCTGGCCTGGGGCCACTGGCTCTCGATCGAGGCCTCTACGCAGTTCGTGGCGGAGCACTCCGGCGCCGTAGTCGGCTTCGTCTCGGCCGGGCCATGCCGGCACGAGGACTGGAGCGGCGAGGTCTACGCGATCTACGTCCGGCCCGACGCCTGGGGCACGGGTTCGGGGTGGACGCTGATGGACGCGGCAGTGGCCTGGCTGGCCGAGCAGTGGCAGGAGGCGATCCTCTGGGTGGCTGAGGCGAATCCGCGGGCGCGCCGCTTCTACGAGCGCTACGGCTGGGTCGCAGAGTCGACGCGCGTGGACGAGGTCGTGCCCGGCGCCCCCGTCCGCGAGGTCCTCTACCGATTGTCCGGCCTCGACCGCCGCTAGGCTGACGCGGTGATCGCGCGCTACTCCCGACCGGCCATGGCCAGGGTCTGGTCGGAGGAGCACAAGCTCGAGCGCTGGCTCGAGGTGGAGCTCGCGTCGCTCGATGCCTGGGCCGAGCTGGATGTGGTTCCCGTCGACGTTGCCCGGTCGGCGAGGGAGCGAGCTGTCGCCCCGACGCCCGAACGCGTCCGCGAGCTCGAGGAGCGGACGGGCCACGACCTCGCCGCCTTCGTCGATGCCGTTGGCGACGGGCTCGACACGGAGGGCAGGCGCTGGCTGCACTACGGCCTCACCTCCTCGGACGTACTCGACACCGCGCTGGCTCTGCAGGTGGGCGAGGCCGGCGCGCTGCTCGTCCAGGGCCTCGAACGCTCCTTCGAAGCCGTCGTCGGCCGCGCCGAGGAACACCGCCGGACCCTGATCATGGGCCGCACGCACGGCATCCACGCCGAGCCCACGACGTTCGGACTGAAGCTCGCCGGCTGGGCCTTCGAGCTCGATCGCGGTCGTGCACGCCTCGAGCGTGCGCTAGAGGGGATGCGGGTCGGCAAGCTCTCCGGCGCCGTCGGCACGTACGCGGCCACAGGCCCGGAGCTCGAACGGCTCGCGTGCGAGCGGCTGGGGCTCGAGCCCGCGCCCCACTCCACGCAGATCATCCAGCGCGACCGGCACGCGGAGCTGCTCTCGACGCTCGCCGTCGTGGCCTCCTCGCTCGACGCCTTCTGCCTCGAGATCCGTCACCTCGCCCGCACCGAGGTCCGCGAGGTCGAGGAGCCGTTCGCCACCGGCCAGAAGGGCTCCTCCGCCATGCCGCACAAGCGCAATCCGATCACCGCCGAGCGGATCTGCGGCCTCGCCCGCGTCGTGCGCGGCGCGGCGCAGGTCGGCCTGGAGAACGTCGCACTCTGGCACGAGCGCGACATCTCGCACTCGTCGGCCGAGCGCGTCGTCATCCCCGACGCGTTCCTCGCCCTCGACTACATGCTCGAGCGGTTCGCGTGGCTCGTCGACGGCCTAGTCGTCCACACCGAGCGCATGCGCGAGAACCTCGACGCGAGCCGAGGCCTCACCTTCAGCCAACGGCTCCTGCTGGCACTCGTGGAGTCGGGCCTCGAGCGGGAGGAGGCCTATCGCGTCGTCCAGCGCCTGGCGATGGAGGCGTGGGACGGCGGGCGCGACTTCCGCGAGCTGGCCGCGGCCGACGAGGTCGCCGCGCGCGTCGACCTGGCCACGGTCTTCGACCTCGAGCCGTACACGCGACACGTCGACGTCGTGTTCGACCGACTGGAGACCCTGAGAAAGGAGACGATCGATGCCTGAGCTCGTCGCTAGCGGCAAGGTTCGCGAGATCTACGCGCTCGGCGACGAGCGCCTGCTGCTCGTCGCCTCCGACCGCGTCTCGACGTTCGACGTCGTCCTGCCCACGGAGGTGCCCGACAAGGGCCGCGTGCTGACGGGACTTTCGGCGTTCTGGTTCGCCCGCACGGCACACATCTGCCCGAATCATCTGCTCGCAATGCGCCCGGACGGGCGCTCGATAGAGTGCCGTCGCCTGGAGATGCTGCCGCTCGAGTGCGTCGTCCGAGGCTACCTCGCGGGCTCCGGCTGGAAGGATTACCTCGCGACGGGAGCGGTGTGTGGCCACGAGCTTCCGGAAGGGTTGCGCGAGTCGGAGCGGCTTCCCGCGGCGATCTTCACGCCGGCGACGAAGGCAACGGAGGGCCACGACGAGAACATCGACGCCGACCGGGCGATCGAGCTTGTCGGCGAGGAGCGCTTCCGCGAGCTCGAACGCCTCTCGCTCGAGCTCTATCGGTTCGCCTCGGACCATGCAGCGGGGCACGGGATCATCCTCGCGGACACGAAGCTCGAGCTGGGCCTCGACGGCGAAGGGCGCATCGTGCTCGCAGACGAGGCGTTCACGCCCGACTCGTCCCGCTTCTGGCCGGCGGACGAGTACGCGGCCGGCGGGCCGCAGCCGTCATTCGACAAGCAGTTCGTGCGCGATTACTGCGAGACGCTCGGCTGGGACAAGACGGCCCCGGGGCCGGAGCTGCCCGACGACGTCGTCGCCGGCACGCGCGCGCGCTATGTCGAGGCGTTCGAGCGGCTGACGGGGCTGACGTTTCACGAGTACCTGGCCGACCCAGAGGTCGTCCTCAAGTGAAGGCGACCGTCGTGGTCCGTCCGAAGGAGGGCATCCTCGACCCGCAAGGCGAGGCCGTCCTCGGAGCGCTTCGCCATCTCGATTTCACCGTCAACGAGGTGCGCATCGGCCGGGTGATCGACATCGAGCTCGCCGCGAAGGACGTCGAGTCGGCGCGGGCCGAGATCGGCCGCATGTGCGAGCAGCTGCTCGCGAACCCGCTCATCGAGTCCTTCGAGATCGAGATGTCGTCTTGATCGCGGTCGTCACCTTCCCAGGCTCGAACGACGACCACGACGCCGTCGGCGCCTTCGAGCTGCTCGGCGCCGACGCGCGGCTCGTCTGGCACGCGGACGAGGAGCTACCGCCGGTGACCGCGGCAGTGCTGCCCGGAGGCTTCTCGTACGGCGACTACCTGCGCTGCGGCTCGATCGCGCGGTTCGCTCCCGTCATGCGCGCGGTCACGGAGTTCGCACGCAAGGGCGGCCTCGTGCTCGGTATCTGCAACGGCTTCCAGATCCTCTGCGAGGCCGGGCTCCTGCCCGGCGCCCTGCGGCCCAACACCTCGCTCTCCTTCGTCTGCCGCGACGTCGAGCTCGTCGTCGAGCGTACGGACACGCCGTTCACATCCCGCTGTGACGAAGGACAGCGGCTCGTCATCCCCGTGAAGCACGGCGAGGGCTGCTACATCCCGCCGCCCGGCCTTCGCCCCGAGCAGGTCGTCCTTCGCTACGCGGCCGGCGCGAACCCGAACGGCTCGGTCGACGACATCGCCGGCGTCGTCTCGGAAGCAGGCAACGTCATGGGCCTCATGCCGCACCCCGAGCACGCCGTCGACCCGCTGCTCGGCTCCGCCGACGGAGCGCTCCTGCTCGGCTCGCTCATCGACGCGGCGCGGTCACAGCAGCAAGACTTCGCTCAGCTCGGGACGCTCGCGCAGCGCCGCTCGTAGTTTCTCGAGGTCGCGAGCTCGCAACGTGACCGGACCGCGTCTGGTTGCCCCGCTGGTCACGTAGGCGAAGCGGACGAGCAGCTCCCCGTCCTTCGCCTCGAGCAGCTGGACGATCGAGGAGAAGCGCTTGTCCCCGGCGCGCTGCTGGACGCGAACCTCGTCGACGAGGGTCGTCTTGCCCCACGGTGTTGCGATCGCAGTCGGCACAAGACCACCGTAGCGATCGCGTCTGAACGCTTCCGTGCCAGCTCTGTGCCAATTCAGTGGAGACTTGTCCGCGACACACGACCACGGACACAGCCATGGCTCGTCGGTGTCGATCGCGACCGTGGTAGCTTCGCACCATGCCTAGCCCGGCAGCCGACAGGGGAGCCGAGTACGAGGCAAAGGCAGCATCGTTCGTGAAGGAGCACCGGCTGGCCGGGGCGGCGGCTGGCGTCGTCCACGAAGGCGGTCTCGTGTGGTCGAAGGGAATCGGCTTCGCCGACCTTGCGAAGAATCGGCGCGCTAGCCCGAAGACGCTCTACCGCATCGCGTCGATCACGAAGACCTTCACGGCGACGGCGATCATGCAGCTCCGCGACGCGGGCAAGCTCGACCTCGACGACCGCGCCATGGAGCACATCCCAGAGCTGAGCGCAGCCTCGGGCTCGCTCGACCAGCTCACGATCCGGCGGATGCTCTCCCACGAATCCGGCCTCCAGAGCGAGCCGCCGGGCACGGACTGGACGCAGGTGCTGTACGAGAGCGATCCGACGCGGACGCTCGCACGTGCCGCCGACATCTCGACGACCGTCCCCCCGAGCA
This sequence comes from Gaiellaceae bacterium, assembly GCA_046716705.1. Lineage (GTDB taxonomy): Bacteria > Actinomycetota > Thermoleophilia > Gaiellales > Gaiellaceae > PALSA-612. Next base: position 4,181 of record JBKJWA010000235.1, on the reverse strand, counting down.
CGCAGTGGAAGTACTCGAACCTCGCCTACCAGCTGCTCGGCGAGATCGTCCAGCGCGTGAGCGGCGTCCCCTACCAGCGCTACGTACAGAGAAAGCTCCTGACACCGCTGAAGATGACCTCGACGGCCTACAACCCGCTGCCTGCGCGGCTACGCCCACGGAAGGCGACGGGCTACGAGCCGCGGTTCCTCTCCGACGAGCTCGAGGTGGCGCCGGAGGAACACGACATCTTCGGAGCCGAGGGCGGCCTCTGGTCGTGTGTGGAGGATCTCGCGCGCTGGCTCTCGTGCCAGTTCGACCCGAAGCCGATCCTCTCCGAGGAGACGGCACGCGAGATGCACAAGCCGCGCTACCTCGTCGACGACGCATGGACGCGAGCCTGGGCGATCGGCTGGTATGCCGTCCGGAAGGACGACGTCATCTGGCGGATGCATTCCGGCGGCCACTACGGGTTCATCACGAACGCGTGCTTCGACCCCGACCAGAAGGTTGGCGCGATCGCGCTCCTCAACGGCTTCGCGCCTGCGACGTTGCTGGCGATGGAACTCGGCGCAATTGCACGGGACGCCGTGAAGAGTGCGGCACCGGCGATCGAGCCGCCGAAGAAGCTCCCGCGAAAGTGGCGCGACCTGCCGGGCCTCTACCTCGCCGCACACTTCGGGAATGCGACGCAACTCGAGTGGCGAGACGGGAAGCTCACATTCATCGATCCGTCCGATCCGACCTGGACGCCGACGCTCGCGCCGACCGAAGAGCCGGACGTCTTCGTCATCGAGCCCGGCTTCCGCGAGTCGGGCGAGCTCGTCCGCTTCACACGGAACGAGCAGGGCCGCGTCGTGTCCGTGAACGTCGCCGTCGCCACGATGCAGCGCCTCGAGCCCGTGTCAGTCGGCTAGCTGCCTGCGGATCGCGTCCCCGGGCCGCACGCGTCCGGGCTCGACGACGCGAGCGTTCATCCCGCGCAGGCGCTCTTCGCGGCCGTCCTTCGAGTTGACGAGCCGCGTCGCGTCCGAGCCGAACCGAGCCGTGAACTTCCCGCAGCCGGTGTGCGGTGCGTCGGACACCTCGATCACCGCCGACCCGACCTCGAGCCGAGTGCCTGCGGGAAGCGACTCGTGCGAGAGGTCGAGATCGACGTAGAGCTGGTCCCCGGCGAGCGGCCAGCGGGAGCTGTCCGGCTCGATCCGCTCGAGGGCGCGCGTGCTCATCAGCGTCAGCTGCGCGCTCGTATCGAGCGGTTGGCCATCCACTCGCGCACCCGCCCACCAGCGGTCGCCGACGAGGCCCTGCTCGAGATCGAGCTCTGCCTCGTCGAGGACCTCACGCTCGCCCTCGGCCGGGCGGCGGACGATCAGCTCGACGACACCGTCGGCGCTCATGCGCCCGAGCTGCTTTCGAGCGGCCACGGAAGACACCCCGCGAGGTTGAGGACGAACCATCCGTCCGACGTGACGTGGCGGCCGTATGGAGTCTCTTCGGAGCTGGCTTCTTCGACGGGCATGGATCTCAGCGGCGCTCGATGAGCTCGATGCGGTAGTCGTCCGGGTCGCGGACGAAGCAGATCCGCGAGCCGCCCTCCGTCACCTGGTACGGGGGGCGCTCCGGCTCGATGCCCTGCTCGGAGAGCTGCGAGAGCGTGCCGTCGAGGTCGTCGACGCCGATGGCGATGTGCCCGTAGGCCGTGCCCAGGTCGTACGTGCGCCCGTCGTGGTTGAACGTCAGCTCGAGGACGTTCTCGGCATCGCCGATCGAGAAGAAGTAGTTCGTCGCCTCGAGCTCGCCGTTTCTCACGATGTCCATGTCGCGGCTAAAACGGAAGCCGAGCGCCTCGTAGAACGCGCGGCTCTTCTCGGGATCCGTGATGCGCACCATCGTGTGGAGGAAGTCGGCGATGACGCCATCCTATGCATCGCGATCGCGAGAACCGCGGATCAAGAGTTCGTAAAGCCCGGTTAGGGCCGGCGCACCCCGGGGTAGCACCGCCCAAGGCTCGATGTAGCCGCAAACCGAGCCGCTGAGATGAGCCGCCACGTCACCCAGGAGGGAAAGCTCAACTACGCACGTCCGAGGACGCGCGTACGGCCGCCGGCCGGCCGCTCGCCCCGGACGCTCGCGCGAAACGCGATGGTTGCGAGCGCATCCGCGGGTGTCCTCGCCCTGCTCGTCTTCTTCGCTCTCGCGTCTCCCAGCTCGAAGCTCGAGGCCGATGTCGGCCCGGTCATGCCGCGGCCGGGCAATCAGGCTGTCGTCGAAGGGCGCGTTCTGACGGCAGGCGGAGGCGGCCTCGAGGGAGCCGAGGTGGCTGTCCTGCGCACCGGCGGCGGAAGAGAGATAGCGAGCAGCGGGCCAGACGGGGCGTTCAGGGTCGCTCTCGACGGTGGCTGCTCCATGTACACCGTCCTCGTTCGTGCCGAAGCGACCGGCGACGACGTCGAGATGGAGTCCAGGGCGCGGCTCTGTCCCGGCGACTCGCTGCCGGTGGACGCACGGGTCGTCACGTACGGGCACTTCCTCTGGGTTCCGGGGCCTCGCTGATGCAAGTCGACGTCACCTTTCTCGGCTACTTCATGGCGCTCGTCGGGCTGTACTACGTCGTGCTCTTCACCCTTTCCCTTCGAGTCTTCGCGCGACGGGACCCGATCGTCGGGCTGCGACCGCCCGTAGCTGTCATCGTGCCCGCCCACGACGAGGAGCTGGTCATCGGCCACACCCTCGAGACTCTGACCGCGCTCGGCTACCCCCGGTACTGCGTGATCGTCGTCAACGACGGCTCCACGGACGGGACGGCGGAGCGTGCCCGCGCTTTCGAGAGCAGCGGTCGCGTCCTCGTCGTCGACCGCTCACCAGAGGTGGCCGGAAGCGGCAAGGGCGCCGCGCTGAACGAGGGTTACCGCGTGCTCGGCGAGCTGTTCGAGCGCGGAGACCCGCTGGTGTCCGGGTGGGACCCGGACGAGGTCGTGGTCGGCATCGTCGACGCGGACGGGACGCTCGAACCCGACGCGCTCGACGAGGTGGCGCGGCTGTTCGGCGATCCGGCAGTAGGAGGGGTTCAGGTGGGCGTGATCATCGGTAACGCCCGTGACAGCCTCATCGCGCGCTGCCAGGACCTCGAGTTCGTCGGGTTCAACCACCTGGCCCAGGCCGCCCGTGACCGCATCGGCTCGGTCGGACTCGGCGGGAACGGACAGTTCACGCGTTTGCGTGCACTCCGCCAGCTTGGCCTTGAGCCGTGGAGCGCCTGCCTCACGGAGGATCTCGACCTCGGTCTGCACCTCACCCGGCTGGGCTGGTCGATCCGCTTCTGCCGTACGACGTCGGTGACGCAGCAAGGTGTCCGCACGGTCCGCGCCTGGATCCGCCAGCGCACGCGCTGGGCGCAGGGGCACTACCAGTGCTGGGACCACGTTCCGCGCCTGCTGACCGCAGGAAACGTGCCGCTCATGACGAGGCTCGACCTCGTGCTGTACCTCCTCTTCGTCGCCTTCGTGATGTTCGTCGCGGCTAACCTCGTTCTCGGCATCCTCGGGGCGCTCGGCGTGGTCGTCATCGTGAACGACTTCCTCTCGTTCGTGCCTGCAGGCCCGCCTCGCAACATCACGACGATGGCGATCGGGCTAAGCCCGGTCGTCATGCTGCTGACGCGGTACCAGCAGCACAGCCCTCATCCGCTGCGCTGGTGGGAGCTACCCGCGTACGGAGCGGCATTCGCGCTCTATGTCTACCTGTGGGCCGCGGCGTCGTTGCTCGCGTGGGCTCGCCTGGTCCGCGGTCGCACAGCCTGGGCGAAGACGCGGCGTGTGGTCCGCGGAATGTCGTCGTGAGGGTGGCCGCCGTGCTCGGCACGCGCCCCGAGGTGATCAAGCTCGCACCCGTGGTCGCCGCCCTCCGCAAGACGTCTGCTGCTGAGTGCGTCGTGGTGGCGACCGGTCAGCACCGGGAGATGCTCGACCAGATGCTCGACGTGTTCATGCTCGAGCCGGATGTCGAGCTCGGCGTGATGCGCCGGGGACAGCTGCTCTCCGAGCTCACTGCCGAGTTGATGCGCGGGCTCGGTGGAGCGCTCGATTCGCTCCGACCCGATTGGATCCTTGTGCAGGGCGACACGACCACGACGCTCTGCGGAGCGCTCGCAGGGTTCTACGCGGGCGTTCCGGTCGCGCACGTCGAGGCCGGTCTCCGCA
>JBKJWA010000234.1:0-2872 GCA_046716705.1 Gaiellaceae bacterium | reverse complement strand
CGTAGCGCCTGGAGGGCCGTGAGCGCCGCGATGGGCACGGCTGCGGCCTCCTCGAACGACACGCCGGCCGGCTTCGGCACGAGCCGGACCTCCCGGGCGGGGGCGTACTCGGCCCACGCCGCACCCGAGGTCCCGAAAACCTCGTCGCCCGGCTGGAACTCCGTGACGTCGGCGCCCACGGCCTCCACCCGCCCCGCGAGGTCGGCGCCCACACGGGGGTTCTTGGGGCGGCGGATGCCGCCGCCGAAGAGCCTCGCGAACCACGGCCCCGTGATCCCGTACCACTCGGCGGGGTTGACGGATGAGGCGTGCACCTTCACGAGCACCTGGTCGTCGTCGATGGCGGGCTTGTCGACCTCGCGGACCTCGATGACGTCCGGTGGGCCGTACCGTTCGTGGAAGATCGCTTTCACCGGTTGCCTCCTGCTCACCGTACAGTGTAAGTTTACGGGCGGCAGATTAGACGTACGGCGTAAGTCTGTCAAGGACGAGATGGCCAAGCGCACACCTCTGAGCAGAGATCGCATCCTGCGCGCGGCGATGAAGCTCGCCGACGAGGGCGGGATCAAGGCCGTGAGCATGCGGAAGATCGCGCAGGAGGTCGGCGTCGAGGCGATGTCGCTCTACAACCACGTCGCCTCGAAGGACGACATCGTCGACGGCATCGTCGACATGGTGGCGACCGAGATCGACCTCGTTCCCGACGTCGCCGACTGGAAGGCGGCCATGCGCCGGCGCGTGATCTCGGCGCACGAGGTGCTCCTTCAGCATCCGTGGGCCGCGAGCCTCTGGATGTCGAGCCAGACGTTCGGCGCCGCGCGCATGCGGTACGGCGACGCGGTGCTGCGCGGCTTTCGGGAGGGCGGCTTCCCGGACGAGCTGACGTACCACGCCTTCCATGTCATCCAGAGCCACGTCATGGGCTTCACGATGTACGTGGCGAGCTTCGACTTCGACGTCGCGGAGCTCGAGCAGCTGGCGGCGGACTTCCTCGAGACATTTCCTGTCGACGAGTACCCCGACCTCGCCCTCCACATCAGGCAGCACGCGGAGCCGGGCGAGGAGCACGAGGGTGCGTTCGAGTTCGGCCTCGACCTGATCCTCGACAGCCTCGAGCGGCGCCGCGACGCGGGCTCCTAGGTAGCTGCCGCGATCGCCCGCAGCCGGCACAGGATGCGGACAAAGAGCCCGGTCTCGAACGCCTCGGCGAGCGTGCCCTCGACGAACCGGTTTCGACGGACGAGGAACGTCAACAGCTTCCGCAGCGTCATGAGGCCGGCGCGTTCGAGCTCGTCGGTCTCGACGATTCGCTTAGCATCGTCCGTCCAGGACATCCAGTCGAAGACGAAGATCCACCCACCGTTGCCGAGCGTCCTGACGAAGGCCAGCGCCTCGGCGCTCAGGTCGAACCACGGCATGTGGATGACGCCGTCGGCGTCCTGCTCGCCGCCGCGCCACTCGCCGGCTACGAAGTTGGGCGATTCGAGCACAGGCAGGAACTTCAGAAGCTCCGCGATCGCCTCCGGCGTTGGCGCTGGGGGTGGCTCGCTGCCTATTGTCCGTCCGAGAGCAGGGTTGCGTAGCGGCGGAATCGCTTCGAGGCCGCGTGGTTGAAGGCGGCGCGGTACGCGTCGGCTGCGTCCTCGCCGAGCGTCGCCGCGTACGTCTCGCGGACGTCGAGCAGCCGCTCGCCGATCGCGTCGACGAGGAGCTGGTAGTCGCCGTTGAGCTCCTCGGCTTCGTCGCGGTCGGCCTGCGTCTGGGCTTCGTCGGCCTCCAACGCCTCCTCGAGCAGCTCGGCTTCGTCCTCGGCGAAGAGGTCGAGCTGCGTGCGCACGAGATCGTCGAAGCGGCCTGAGCGGTTGAAGATCACATGATCCAGCGTAGACGATGTAGCTCTAGACTCTTACTGTTGCTATACTCTCGATCAATAGATAGCTATCCGATAGAGCCATGGCCAGAATGCACAAGACGACGATCGAGGTCGACCTCGACGCCCTCGGCGAGGCGGAGAAGAACCTCGGTACGAAGGGCTTCAAGGCGACGGTGAACGGCGCGCTCGCGGACGTGAACAGGCGGGCGGCGCTGAAGCGGGCGGCTGAGCGTGTCCGGTCGGGAGACTTCCACGTCCCGGACGAGAAGACATGGGCCGCTTGGCGCGCGCCGCGTGTCTGACGACGCCCATCTCTACCTCACCGACGCATCCATCTGGATCGGCGCACGCAGGCGACCAGAGTCGTACCTCGTCGACCTCTTTGCCGAACGACTCGCGGCCGGCGAGGTTGCGACCTGCGCCCCGGTAGCCTTGGAGGTGCTCGTGGGGGCGCCTGATGCAGACGAGCTCGAGCGAGACTGGGAGATCTGGGGCGAGCTGCACTGGCTGCCGATCCCTTCTGAGGCGTTGCGCCGGTCTGTCGAGCTCATGCGACAACTCGCGCGCACGACCCGCGGCGCGCACCGGCGCCGGCCGATCGACTACCTGGTCGCCGCATGCGCCGAGGCGGCCGGACCCGATGTCGTTCTCTGGCACTGGGACCGCGACGTGACGGCGATCTGCGAGTTCGCTGGCATCGCTCATGAGCCCGAGCACGAGCGCGCGCGCACACATGGCCTCGGGGCCGAGCCCTAGAGCGAGCCGAGGGGCGCGATCGCGCGCACGGGCTGGCCGGTCAGCTCCGCGATCAGCTCGAAGTGCCGGTCGTAGTGGAGGACCGGAAGCTCTGCGAGCTCGGCCGCCGCTGCTACGAGGAGATCCATGACGCTGACGCGACGATGATGGAGTGGCCCCTGTTCCGCGAACAGCTCGTAAACAGCGAGGGCTCGCCGCCAGACCCGCGGGCTGACGCTGACATCCCTGAGCGCATCGAGCGAG
>JBKJWA010000233.1:0-3331 GCA_046716705.1 Gaiellaceae bacterium | reverse complement strand
TGACGACAGCCTGAGAGGACTTCGCCGCGTTGATGTCCTCACCCGGCGCCGTGACGGTTGGCCGGTAGAGCCCTGTGCCCATCTGCTGAGCCTGGCGGCGATCCCAGTTGCCGCCGATGCGTCCGCGTGAAGAGAAGCTGGCGAGGCCGAGGGACTTCGTGCCCGCGGCCGCGCTAACGACCCACGGCGACGTCGCGTACTGGTTCAGGGTGTTCGGCCCACCGGAGTTGCCCGCGGCGAACACGACGGTGATGCCCGCGTCGTAGAGCGCCTTCGTCGAGACGTGGACGGGGTTGTCGGGCTCGAAGTCGGTGCCGTCGCCCGAGCCCCACGAGTTGCTGGAGACACGAATCCCTTTCTCCGGGTGGGAGAGCATCCAGTCGAACGCGCCGAGCGCCCAGCTCGTCAGCAGAACGGCACCGACGTCGGTCTTGAAGCTCGTGATCTTCGCCCCGGGTGCCACGCCCGCGTAGCGGCCACCGCTCGCAGCCCCGAGCCCCGCGATCGTCGACGAGACATGCGTGCCGTGGCCGTAGGTGTCGCCCGTGACGAGCGGCGTGAACGTCATCGGCTCGCGCTCGAACGCGTCGCCTGCAACCTGGTACTGCTCGACCTTCGTGCCGGCCGGGACGTCAGGGTGGAGGCCGTCGACACCGGTGTCGATGACGGCGACGTTGACACCCGCGCCCGTGTACGGGCTCTTGAGCCCCGTGCCGGCCCGAACCTTGTCGGCCCCGATGAGGGGAATGCTCTCGTCGAGGATGGGCTGGTTCCGCTGGTCGTGCCAGACGCTCCGCGTTTCCGGCCAGGCCGCCACCGTCCTCACCTGCGCCGCAGTCAGCGTCGCGAATGCGATGGGCAGCACCTGGAGCTTCGTCGCCCCCACGCCGAGCGAGTCGAGACGGCTCAGGCCGTCGCGGCTGTCAAAGGTTACGATGGTCTCGAAGCTCGCGGTGGCCGGCGCGCTCGCGAGCCACTGCGTCAGCGGCTGCGAAAGCGTCGCAGTATCGGCCTGCGCGGCGCCGGTGGCGATGCCCGTTCCTCCAGCGGTCGTGACCGCCAGCGCGACGAGCGTTGCGAGCAGAAAGCCACGTCTAAAGGTCATGTTCTCCCCCCGCAGTCGGTGGTGCCTCATGGATTGAGGCGACCGTACCCCGGTACCGCTCCGCTCAAACGATCGCAGGCAGAGGAGAGCCGCTCCCGGGACGACCCTCCACGATCCCTTTCCCTGATACGCGGCCTCAAACGGCGAGAGGGCCGGTTTCCCGACCCTCTCGGTGAAGCGTGATGCTGTGTTGGTGTTACGGCGTGTCGACCCGAACGATCGTCGGGTTCGGCATACCCGCTGCGCCGCCGTAGGCGACGGAGCCGAGGTACCTCGTCGTAGCGGCGAGGCCCGAGAACGTCAGACCGATGTTTCCGGTCGTGCCCTGTGTGGCACTGGCCGGAGCAGTAACGGTCATGTTCCCGGCGTTCGCCGTGCCAAGCAGCCAGGTGTGGAGCTTGAACGGCGAGGACCCGGCAACGCCCCAACCGTGAACGACGACGGTGAGGTTCTGCGCCCCGAAGTTCGGCCCGTTGCCGGCATTGAAGGTGATCACCTCGGCCGATGTCCCCGAGGTGCTCGAGCCGACGAGCGTCGGACCCGCGAACACGCACAGGTCGAGGTCCGAGCCAGGCGCGACGTCCGCGTCGAACAGCTGGAACCGGATGATCGACGTGTTCGCCGGGATCGCCACCGGGTAGACCTTCATGTACGGCGACGCCGTGGTCGAGCACGAGCCGTCCGCCGGGTCGTCAGCGACGGTGTCCGCCGTGACGGTCGCCGGGACGATCCCGCGCGCCGTTGCGGTGAACGGGCCCGTGTAGCCGAAGGTCACGTTGTAGTTGATTGCACCGCCAGTCCCGCTTACCTCTACGGGAGCTGCAAGCGCGGCTGGCCTGATCACGACCGGGATCCGGACGACGTGCCCGCCGTTGCCGGTCAGGATCAACTGACCGCCAACGTATGCGTTCAGCGCGGCGGTGTCCCTCGTGAACGTCACGTTGAGCACCTGTGTGCCGCCCGGCGCAATGGTGAACGACGCCGGGAGACCGCTGACCGTGATGCCAGCCAGCCCTGTGGTGCTCGGTGTGTACGTCTCGGAGACCGAGCCGACGCTCTTGACCGTACGCTTCACGGTCTGGACGCCGGCCATGTCGCCAATCGCGATCGACGCGACGTTGAGATTGCTCGGGTCCTTCTGGATTGGCGTAAGAGTCGAGCAGTACGACGGGCTGACCGCCGTCGTCGTCCCGCAGAGGAACGCGAGCCAGTCGGCGAACCCGGAGTCGAAGACGAGACCCGGGTTGGCCGCGCTGTTCGGCTTCACGTGCCCGGCACCCTGGCGGAAGATCCGGTTTTCTACAGTGGTGCTGTCGAGCACGTCGTAGCCGGTCGTCATGAGCGACGACTTGATCGCCATCGGCGACCAGCTCGGGTGCTTGTCCTTGAGCAGCGCAGCGAGGCCTGCCACGTGCGGGCTCGACATCGACGTGCCGCTGTTGAGGTTGTAGTCGAGACCGGCGTTTCCAGGAGGCGCGACCGCCGCGAGGATGTCGACGCCCGGTGCTATGACGTCCGGCTTCAGGAGATCGCCACCGCCTGCCCGGAGCGGCCCACGGGAAGAGAACGACGCCGTGAACGGCGCCGGAGCGTTGAACAGAGTCGTCGACTGGTTGATCGTCGCCGTCGCCGTTGCGCCCGCGCCGTTCACGTAGGCCACGACAGCGGCTCCGTCGACATTGTTGATGTGCACCGTCGGAACCGAATGGAAGTCCGCGTTGAGCGAGCTCACAGCGACGTTGTAGAGCACCATGCCCACGCCTCCGGCGTTCTTCACCGCGAGACTCTTGTCGACGCGGGCGTTGAGCGGAGCGGCCCCGCCACGCTCGCAAACCACGATCTTGCCCGCCACCTTGGCCGGATCCAGCTGGGCAGGACTGGAGAAGCACTGGCGCAAGAGATTCGGATCGGCACCCGGCAGACCGCTCGCAGTCGCGAGGACGATCGGAACCGGGCCAACAGCAGCGGCGAGTGAGGCGCCGGTGTACGTGGCCCCGTTCCCGAGTGTGACCGAGCCTTGACCGTTGCGGTTGTGCGTACCCGCTGCCACCGTCGTGATCCACGGGCTCGGGTGGGCGACCGTCGATACCGTCGGCCCGCTGTTGCCGGCAGAAGCGGCGACGAAGACGCCCGCGTCAGCAGCGAAGAGGAATGAGATCTCCACTGGGTCGGCGAAGTTCGTCCTCGTACCCGAGATGGAGTAGTTGATGACGTCGACGCCGTCGG
>JBKJWA010000232.1:0-4736 GCA_046716705.1 Gaiellaceae bacterium | reverse complement strand
CCGCGGTCACCGTCGCGATGCGCGGCCCCTCGTCGAGCAGGGCGATCTCGCCGAAGTAGTCGCCCGGCCCGAGCGTCGCGCGCGGCTCGCCCCCGATCGTGACCGTCACCTCTCCCGACGCGATGACGTAGAAGGCGGCCCCACCCGTGCCTTCCCTGATGATCGTCTCGCCGGCGGGGAAGCGGCGCTCCTTGAACAGTCGTGCGATCTGGTCGATCTCGCGCCGGTCGAGGTCCCCGAAGAGCCGGACGCGCTGGAGGACGTCGACTGGGGCGCCTGGCACGGCGGCGATCCTACCGGTGGATCAATACCGATCCAGCTCGACCAGCCGCTCGTCTGAGATGCCGAAGTGATGCGCGACCTCGTGCAGCACCACGCGCCGGATCTCTCGCCGCAGGCGCCCGGGGTTGCCTCCGCACAGGCGCTCCAGCGGAGATCACGTTACGCTTGGTGTGAGCATGGCCGTCGAGGTGCGGCAGCAGAAGAGCTTGACTCTCATCCTGGCCCGGGGGTTCGCAGCGAACCTCTCGATGCCTATCTCTGTGCACGACTCGACGGGAACTATCGTCTTCTACAACGAGTCGGCGGAGGCGGCCTTCGGGGTGACCTTCGAAGAGATGGGTGAGCTATCCGCCGGCGCGTGGACGGCGCGTTACTCGCCCGCGGAGGCCGACGGGACTCCGATCCCGCTCGAGGAGCTCCCGGTCGGCGTTGCCCTCGCGGAACGGAGGCCGGCCCATAGGACCGTGCACTTCACGCGTCCCGACAATGTTGGTTACGTAGCGGAGGTGACTGCTTTCCCGCTCATGGGGCGCGAGGAAGAGCTGTTCGGGGCCATAAGGATCTTCTGGGATGACGCTGCCTCGCCACGAGGTCGCGTGTCGGGAGAGCCGCCGGACGTAGCCGCAGAACAAGACGGTGCGCCACGCCGCGCGGGACCGAAAGGCCTCGTCCTGATCCTGGGGCGCGAGTTCGCGTCCAACCTCGCCACCCCGATCTATCTCGCTGATCGGGACGGCACGCTCGTCTACTTCAACGAGCCGGCGGAGAGAATTGGTGGCCGGTCGTTTGCGGAGGTGGGAGAGATGCCGTTGCGCCAGTGGGTTGAGCTGCTCAGGCCGCGGAGCGTCGACGGTGCGCCCCTTCATCTTGCGGAGATGCCTGGTGGCATCGCGTTCAACGATCGCCGCCCCGCGCACTCGCGGCTGCGGATCGAGAGCCTCGACGGCGTCGAGCGGGAGATCGCCACGACGGCGTTCCCGCTGTTCGGGCCGGACGGGGAGTTCCACGGGATCATGATCATCATCTGGGAACAGGAGTAGTGATCGGTCGTGCGGCTGAAGATCCAGGGGTGGGGAGTCGCAGGATCGAGGTGCCCCCGGCATGAATCGAACATGCGCACGCGGTTTAGGAAACCGCTGCTCTATCCACTGAGCTACGGGGGCTATCCCGAGCCACGATAGCCGCAAGCGATCATGCGCAGCCCACGCGCGGGCCGCGAGAGGCGTTGTCCGCAAGAGGCGGTCGAGACTCCGAGCCCGCGCTTGCCGAGCTGCCCGGCCGCCTCCGCTGCGCCGAGTCCACACCGGGGTCCCCGGCAGCCTCCTAAAGACTCGCTCCGCTCACTGCTCGGGCAACCCAACATCCGTATTTGCAGGCGATTCTTGGGAGCGGGAGGCACGGCGATCGATACCTAGACTTCACACACCGTGAGATCGAGATCCGGCTGTCGCGTCACTTTCGAGCGCAGCGAGGCCATTTCGAGTCACGGGCGCTAGCATCCGCGTTGCGTGAGCGACGTCGCCGCTGACACGCTTGAGGCAGGGCGCGAAGCCCTTCGGCGGCACGCCTGGCGGGAGGGCTACGAGTTCCTCGAGGACGCCGACGCCGCCGCGCCCCTGTCGCCGGAGGACCTCGAGGGACTCGCCGCCGCGGCGTGGTGGACAGGCCGTCTCGAGACGTGCATCTCAGCACGTGAGCGCGCGTTCACCGGCTACATGGACGCCCAGAACAGCCGCCGCGCCGCCATCGTCGCGATGGCGGTCGCAAAGGACCACTACGCCAAGCGCGCCTCCTCGATCGGCACGGCATGGATGACGCGGGCAGAACGCCTCTTGGCCGACGAGCCCGAGTGCGTTGAGCAGGGTTATCTCGAGCGGCTTCTGAGCGTGATCGCGTTTGAGGGCCGCGGAGACTTCCAGGCGGCGCTCGCGCACGGCCGACGCGCGCTGGAGATTGGCACGCGGTTCGGCGACCCCGATCTCCAAGCCCTCGCGCTCCACGACCAGGGTCGTGCCCTCGTCGCGAAGGGAGAGGTGGCTGAGGGAATGGCGATGATCGACGAGGCTACGGTCGCCGCGGTCTCGGGCGAGCTGAGCCCGTACCACACTGGTGTCATCTACTGCAACACGATCACGGCGTGCAAGGAGCTCGCCGATTACCGCCGCGCCGGCGACTGGAGCGAGGCGGCCAAGCGGTGGTGCGAGCGCCAGGCGATCGCGGGCTTCCCGGGCATGTGCCGGGTCTACCGGGCATCGATCATGCGTGTCCGGGGAGCGTGGCCGGAGGCCGAGCTCGAGGCACGGCGCGCCTGCGATGAGCTGATGGGGTTCAATTTGGGCTATGCCGCCGAGGCGTTCTACGAGCTCGGCGAGATCAGGATGCGGAGGGGCGACCTCGTGGCGGCGCAGGCCGCGTTTACTCAGGCGCACGAGCTGGGGCGCGACCCTGAGCCCGGGCTCGCTCTCCTTCGTCTCGCAGAGGGAAAGACAGAGGGAGCGCGCGCCTGCATCGACCAAGCGCTCGACGAAGAATCGCGCGATCTTCACCGTGCCCGGCTCCTTCCTGCCCAGGTCGAAATCGCACTCGCCGCTGGCGATCTAGCGAAGGCCCGTGCGGCAGCCGACGAACTCACCACCATCGGCCAGACATACGAAAGCGATGCGTTCGAGGCGGCCGCGTGCTCAGCGCGAAGCAGGATCGCTCTCGAAGAAGGCAATGCGCATCCCGCAGTACGGGACACCCGCCGCGCACTCCGTCTGTGGCAGGAAATCGGCGCCCCCTTCGAAGCCGCCCAAGCGCGCATGCTGCTCGCTTTGGCATACCTGGCCGAAGGAAACGCCGACGGCGGTGCGCTCGAGTTGCAGGCGGCCGCCAATGCCTTCGAGAAGCTCGGGGCTGTTCCCGATGCGCGCCGCGCCTATGAACAGTTGGAGTCGCTCGGGGTTAGGCCGTCGACGATCGACGCCGCGGAGGGAAGTCAGACGAGGACGTTCATGTTCACCGACATCGTCCGTTCGACGAGCCTCGTGGAGGCGATCGGGGACGACGCCTGGGCGGAACTGGCCCGCTGGCACGATCAGACGCTCCGGCTGCTATTCGTCGAGCACGGAGGCGAGGAGATCGATCATGCCGGCGACGGCTTCTTCATCGCCTTCGCCGACCCGTCCGCAGCCGTCGAATGCGCGGTTGAGGTCCAGCGAACACTCTTCCAACACCGCCGCACGCACGGCTTCGCGCCACAGGTGCGTATTGGCCTTCACATCGCCGACGCAGCCCGCCAAGGCACCGGATACCGGGGCAAGGGCGTCCACGAGGCGGCGAGGATCGCGGCCTTGGCAGAAGGTGGCGAGATTCTCGCCAGCGCCAAGACGCTCGCCGAAACCACCCTCCGATTTTCGGCTTCGCCGCCACGGTCGGTCGAGCTCAAAGGTGTATCCGAACCGTTCGAGCTGGTCGCCATCAACTGGCAAACATGAGCGACTGCCGGTGTTCCCTTTCTTCGCCGACGAGACGCTTCAGCAAATCGACTGCCAGCTCTTCGCAGAACTGCAGCAGCGCATCGCCTTGGCCGCCGCCCGAGCAGATGCCTGCGAGATCGTAAGTCGCTACGGGGGCGTTTTGGCGATTTACAGGGATTTCCCTGCAATCGCCAGTTCACTATGAGCGACCGGTGTAGAGGTGCGGTTGGCGTCTCCTCTGCCCATCGTCACTCAGAGTCGACGGATGGCGAGCCTGACGAAGGCAATCCCGATCAGATGCCCGACGCTGCGGCGCGGATCTCGACGATCGTCGCTCGCCACGAGCCGCTCGGCGCCTGGACGTCGACTGCATCGCCGACCCGCCGGCCGAGACCGGCCTAGCCGAGCGGGGTGGACGGCGAGATCGTGCCGGCGCCCCCGAGCGCGGACAGCTCGACGTCGATCCGTGCGCCGGTCTCGTCCTCGACGACGACGGGGGATCCGGCAGAGCCGACGTCCGCCGCGCCGGCCTCGACGATCTCGGCGTGATCGAAGCGGGCTCGGAGTATCGCGATCCTCCGCTCCAGCAGGCCCTGCTCGTTCTTCGCGGCGTGGTACTCGAAGTTCTCCGACAGGTCGCCGTGGGCGCGAGCGGCACTGATCGCCTCGACCATCTCCCGACGTTTCGGGCCCTCGAGCTCCGCGAGCTCGGCGGCGAGGCGAGCGAGCTGCTCTCGTGTGAGGTGGTCTCCCATCAGACGATCGCCAACCCGCGCGCCTTACGGCTCGCGGACGTCTGTCGCCGCTGCGCGGACAACTCGACCTTGCGGAGGCGCACGTTCTGCGGCGTGACCTCGACGCACTCGTCTTCCCGGATCAGCTCGAGCGCCTGCTCGAGCGAGAGAACGCGCGCCGGGATCAGCCGGACGAGCTCGTCGGCCGAGGCCGCGCGCATGTTCGTGAGCTTCTTCTCCTTTGTCGCGTTGACGTCGAGGT
>JBKJWA010000231.1:0-10026 GCA_046716705.1 Gaiellaceae bacterium | reverse complement strand
CTCCGGTGCGCCTGGCACGAGAAGGGACGGCGGACGCAGTGGGCTACACAACGCTGCCACCGACGAAGGCGGTCGCGCTCCAGCTGCCCGGCACGAAGGCGATCACGCAGGCGGCGAAGGTCGTGCGCACGGCGAAGCCGCAGAAGGCAGCGCTCGAGGTCTTCGGCCGACCCTCGGTGAAGGTGACGGCGACCGCCGCCGGCGGCTGGGCACGCCTCGTGGCGGTGTTGACCGCACGAACTCCGGCCGGCAAAGAGATCATCGTCTCGGCCGGCGGCCTACCCACGACACCTGGCAGGCGGACGTACACGATTCGCATGCTCGACCAGGCGACGTTCGTGCCCAAGGGCTCCCGCTTCTCGGTGACGGTCGCATCGTCCTCGTCGGCGCAGAACCCTGCGAACCTGCTCTACCTCGACTTGCCGATGGTGGCGGGAGCGCGCGTGACGCTCGGCCCGCTGACCGTGCGTATTCCCGTGCTGCAGAAGGCCATCTCGAAGTGAAGCTCGGTCTTGCCCTGCTCGCCGCGGCCGTCGTCTGCGTGCCCGGCGCGCTCGCAGCCGATCCCGGGGTCTCTTCGGACGAGATCGTCATCGGCGGCACAGTGCCGATCTCCGGCCCCGAGTCGGCGTACGCGGTCGTCGCCCATGGCGCGAAGGCGTACTTCGACTACGTGAACGCGAACGGCGGCGTCTTCAACCGCGACATCCGCTACGTCTATCTCGACGACGCGTACGACCCGTCGCAGACGGTCCAGCAGACGCGGCGGCTCGTCGAGCAGGAGCGCGTGTTCGCGATCTTCAACGTCGTCGGCACGGAGCACACGCTCGCGACGCGCCCCTATCTCAACGGGCTCGGCATCCCGCAGCTCTTCGTCGGCAGCGGGGCCACGGCGCTCGTCCGCGAGGCCGGGAAGTACCCCTGGACGATGGGCTACCTGCCGAGCTTCTTCGCCGAGGGGAGGTTCTACGGGAGGCACATCGCGAAGACGCGCCCGAGGGCGACGATCGCAGTCCTCTACGAAGACTCGGATTTCGGCAAGGACCTGCTCAGGGGCCTGCGGAACGGCCTACGAGGGAAGGGGAAGGTCGTTGCGACGCAGGGCTACGCGGTGACCGAGGCGGATGTCTCCTCGCAGATCGCCGCGCTCCGGGCCTCGAAGGCGTCGACGCTCATGATCTTCGCGCTGCCCAAGCAGACGATTCAGTCCTTCCTCGCGGCGGACAAGCTCGGCTGGCGGCCGAAGGCGTACGTCGCCGCCGTGTCGATCGACCCGTTCGTGATGGAGGTGGCGCGCATCAACACGCAGAACCGCACGACCGAGGGCGCGACGTCGCTCGCGTTCCTCAAGGATGCGACGAACACCGCCCGCTGGGGCTCAGACGCCGGTGTGAAGCTCTACTTCTCGATCATGAAGCGGTTCAACAAGAGCGGCGATCCGGACGCCGTCGCGAACATGTACGGCATGGCCGTGGCCCACACGATGGTCGAGGCGTTCCGGAAGGCGGGGCGCAACCCGACGCGGAAGAAGCTGTTGGACGCGGCAACGCGGCTCAGCTCCAAGCCGAACCCGTTCCTTTTGCCCGGCATCAGTGTCAAGACCGGCCCGGGAGACCGCTATCCGCTCGACCAGGTCCAGCTCTACCGCTACACCAAGGGCGTCTGGCGGACGATCGGTCCGATCGTTTCCACACGGTGAAATCCGTCAACAGCTAGGTTCTACCCGCCAACGAAACGAGGGAGGAGCATGAAGAAGCTCACGCGACTTGCCATCATCGGCGGCGCCTCGGCGCTGGCACTGGCGCTCTCTGCCCCGGCGCTCGCCGCTTACACGCCCAGGCTCGACGTCTCGGTGCCGAACGGGCTCGGCGTGTCAGGCAAGGTGAGGATCCACCTCGCCGTCGCGCCGACGGATGACACGACGGCGCGGCTAGTGGTGTACACGTCCGCTGGCTTCACGGCGAGCGGGGGAACCGTCGGCTCGATCATCGGCACCGCCGACGCCCGCGTGCGAGCCGGTGATCTGGGCGGAGCGATCGTGCCTGTGCCGGGCGAGATCGAGGTTCGCTCGCCGTCCGGAACCGCGAACATCAGCGGCGTACAAGTCCCCCTCTCGGCGCTGGCGGTAGCGTGCACGGGCACGACGACGCACACGGCGTACTGGGTGTTCAAGCTGACCGCGGCGGGCAACGCCCTCGAGCTGGCCGCCTTCTTCGACATCACCACAGGCCTAGAGCAGGGGCTCGGCTCGGCGAAGATCACGTTCTGCCTGCCCCCCGACGACGTGCCGCCGGGAACGCCCGGCCGCTCCCCACTCGGGATCAAGCTCGTGGACGCCGTGCTGACGTTCAACGCGGGCATCATCACGAACCCGGCGACGGCGGGGCAGCGATACATCTGGCCGTCGATCTGGACGCCGTATAACCCCGGCGTCGGGACAGCCAACGTCGCCGGCACCGTCTCTGCGATCTCCGTGACGCCCCTGCCGGTGCTGCTGACGCTCAAGGGCACATACAGCAAGGCGAAGAAGTCGGCGGTGCTCGCCGGCCGCATCTCCGTCGCCGGGCTGTTCCGGGCCGGCGCCAAGCTGCCGTTGTTCGCCGGGGCCAAGCGAACTGGCCTCAAGCGCTCGGGCTCCACGAACGCGACCAAGGCGACCGGCGCCTTCACGGTGATCAGGAAGATGGTGAAGACGACCTACTACCAGGTCCGTTTCGCGATCCCCGCGGTCGACCAGCCACAACTCTGCGCGCAAGTGGGCGGCCTGCCCAGGTGCGTGTCGGCGACGGTAGGCGGTTTCTCCGTCGTCAGCAACATCCTCAAGGTCACCTTCAAGAAGTAACCGGCCTGAGCGAGAAGCAGGTTCGAGAGCGGGGCGATGAGCCCCGCTCTCTCTATTCTGAGCCCGTGGGACCGATTCGGATAGGGGTGTGCTCGTGGGCGGACGAGGGCATGGTGAAGCACTGGTACCCGCGCGGCGTCTCGAGCGCGGCCGACCGCCTTCGCTACTACGCAGACCACTTCGACGTCGTCGAGGTCGACTCGCCGTTCTACGCGCTGCCGTCGCCCGAGACTGCTCGGAAATGGGCCGAGCGAACGCCGCCCGATTTCACCTTCCACGTGAAGGCGAGCGGGGAGATGACCGGACACCGCGAGGCCGAGCGCGAGCAGGCCTTCCGCGAGTTTCGCGACGCCCTGGCGCCGCTCGAGCGGTCGGGAAAGATGCGCGGCGTCCTCCTCCAGTACCACCCCCGCGTGAAGAAGTCACGGCAGGCGCTCGACGAGCTCGTAGCCGCCCGCGACCTGCTCGATCCGCTCGTGCCGCTCGTGGAGTTTCGCCACCGCTCCTGGCTGGAGCCGGAAGAGCAGGCGGACACGCTCGCGTTCCTCGAGAAGCACGGCCTCGCGTACGTCTCCGTCGATGCGCCGCGGACGCGTGCCTCCAACGTCGTGCCGTCGATCGCCGCGGCCACGCACCCGGTCGCGTACGTCCGCTTCCACGGGCGGAACTGGAAAACGTGGAACATCCGGAACGCGCGGACATCGGGCGAGCGGTTCGACTGGCGCTACTCGGAGGACGAGCTCGGCGAGTGGGTGGCGCCGCTGGCGGAGCTCGCCGCGCAGGCCGACGAGGCATACGCGCTCTTCAACAACAACCGCTACGACTACGCGCCGTCCGGCGCCCAGCTGCTGCGGCGGCTGCTCGATGCAGCCGAAGTGCCTGCATCGGGCGGAATCGAGCCCGTGACGCAGACCCAGCTACAGTTGGGCGACGGATGAGGGTTCTGTCCATCGTCCACGGTTCGAACGTCCCCGCTGGAGTGTTCGGTGACGAGGCTGAACGCGGGGGGCACGAGATCGACACGTGGTCGCTCGCCTGGGGCAAGCCTCCGCCGGCGCCGATCGACGACTACGGCGCAGTGATGATCTTCGGCGGCGCGATGCATGCCGACCAGGACGACCGTCACCCGTGGTTGCGCGAGGAGAACTTCTTCATCCAGCGGCTGCTCGACCTCCACATCCCCGTGCTCGGGGTCTGTCTCGGCGCCCAGCTGATCGCGAAGGCCGCGCACGCAGACGTCAGGGCCATGACAGAGCCCGAGGTGGGTTGGGTGGACGTCGAGCTGACCGACGAGGCGGCCGACGATCCGCTGTTCGCCGGACTGCCCGACCGCTTCCCGGCCTTCCAGTGGCACTACTACGAGTTCGCGCCGCCGAGCGGGGCCTACGTGCTCGCGCGCAGCGACCGCTGCACACAGGCATTCCGGCTGGGCGACCTGGCCTGGGGAGTGCAGTTCCACCCGGAGGTCACGCGCGGGATCCTCGAGGAGTGGTTCAGGGGCGATCCAGACGAGATTCCCGGCCCCCCGGAAGAGATGCTCGCCGAGTTCGACCGGCAAGCTGACGGCTGGGAGACGTTCGGGCGCACGCTTTGCGGCAACTTCCTCGAGGCCGCGGAGCGAATAGCAGTCACCGCCTAGCCGCCACGGGCAGCTCCTCGTGCCTGCTCCACTCGTGCCAGGACCCCACGTAGTTACGCGCGCGGTAGCCGGCGGCTCGCAGCGCGATCATCGCCAGGGCGGATCGCGAGCCCGAGTGGCAGTACGCGACCACATCGGCGTCGTCGTCGAGCCCGGCGAGCGCCTTCACGTCGTCGGCCGGCCGCGGCGTGCCCGGGCCCGAGAAGAGCGTCGAGACCTCGACGTTCCGCGCCCCCGGAATGTGGCCCTGGCGCGGATCGCAGGGCGCTCCGGCCCGCCCTGCGAACTCGTCGGGGTGGCGGACGTCGAGCAGCGCGAGCGTGGGATCGTCCAGGCGTCCGCGCAGCTCGTCAAGCGTCGGGAAGGCGCCGAGCCTCGGCTCGAGCTCGATCCGCGACTTGTCGAGCACGACGGCTCCTTCCTCCAGGTCACCCGGCCACGCTGCGAAGCCGCCGGCAAGCACCGCGACGCTCGGATGGCCGGCCAGCTCGATCGCCTGCAGCGCGGAGGCGGCGGCGACACAGCGGCCGTCGTCGTAGAGCACGAGCCGCTCCTCGCCGGTGACCCCGTGGCGGCGTAGCCTTAGCCCGACCTCCCGGGCGAACGCGTCCACGACGCCGGCCTCCGTGAACTGCCCCGGCGCGCCGACCACGAGCGGGATCGAGCGCGGCAGGTGGCCTCGTGCGTGAGCGTTCGGCCCGCGCACATCGGCGAGGAGCACGTCCTCGTCGTGGGCGTGCTCGACGACCCAATCCGCGGTGACGACGAAAGGAAGTGCGTTCACACGGTCAGCGAGGCGACGATGTCGATCTCGGCCGCGACCGCCGGCCGCTCTGCCAGCCGGTCGCGCCAGGCGGCGATCGCCGGGTAATCCTCGAGGTCGAGGCCGAGGTACGCCTCGGCCCGCGGCAGCCATGGGAACCACGCGATGTCGGCGAGGGTGTAGCTAGGGCCGGCGATGAACGGCGACTCGGTGAGGCGGCTCTCGAGGGCCGCCAGCCGAGACGCGAAACGCTCGCGGGAACCCTCGTCGCGCCTTCGGGCGGCGTAGTAGTCGCGCGAGAACTCGTCGTCGAAGCGCCAGACGGCGAGCCGGGCGAGCGCGCGCTGGGCGGGGTCAGCCGGATAGAGAGGTGGCTCGGGGTAGCGCTCCTCGAGCAGCTCCATGATCACGGCCGACTCGGGGATGCACAGGCCGTCCTCCTCGAGCACCGGCACCCTCCCGAGCGGGTTCTTCTCGTAGAGCCATGCCGGCCGGTCGGCGAGGTCGATGACGACCGTCTCGTACGGCACCGACTTCTCGGCGAGGACGATGCGCACGCGCGCGCAGTACGGGCAGCGGTCGGCGTCGTAGAGCGTGATCACGGCCGCGGAACTCCCAGCACGTCGGCGAGCTCCGCGTACAGGTCTTCAGGGGAGGGCAGATCGGCCTGAGAGGACGCTGTTCTGGCGGTGGCTCGCACCTGCTCGGGATCGGCCCCGGTCAGCCGCTGGGAAACGGTCGGGTTAGCGCTGAGTGCTACGACGTCCCCCGGGGGCAGCGGTCCGTGGTACTCAGGCAACGAGCAGTATTCGTCGGCGATCGAGCCCCGGTCGAAGAGGACGTACCGCACGACCGCTTCCTCTTCCACCCCGAGCGTCAGCACGACTCCTCCCGTGCGGTATGAGAGCTCCTGTCCGAGCCGGCGCAGCAGGCTCGGGTCGGCGCTGCAGAGCTCGTCGTCGACCGCGATCCAGCCGTTCGCCGGAGGGTGGACGTCGGTCCGCTCGGAACGTCCCAGCCGTGGCACGTACGACTGGACGGCCTTAGCTACGCGCGTCTCGTCGTCCGTCTGTGCGAACACGAGCCCGTGGGACGGCGCCGGCGCATCCTGGGAGAGGCGCTGCTCGAGGTCTTGCGCCTTAGTCGCCAGCGTGAGCTTGCTTTGATGAAAGCCCCAGCGCTCGTAGACGGCGCGCGCCTCCTCGTTCCACGGCCGCACGTCGAGCTCGATCACATCCGCCCCGCGCTCGCGGAGCGCCGCAGCCGCGTCGCGAACCAGCCGGCCGGCGGCGCCGCCCCGCCGGAAGTCGGGGCTCACGTAGAGATCGCTGATCCACCCGTGCCGCGTCCCGCGCATGCGCGCGAGCACGAAGCCCTTCGCCACCTCGCCGTTCTCCACGACGAGTGCGATGTGCTCGCGGACGTAGTCCTCGACCTCGGAGAGCTCGACGGCCTCGTCGACGTCTTCGTACTCGGGCGACGGATTCTCTCGGTCGAACGAGAGCCAGAGCTCCTTCAGCGTCTCGAGATCCGACTCACTGGCGGGCCTCACGTGCACGACGTTCAGCCTAGCCCCTGAGAGCGCGAACGACGTCGTGGAAGTCGTCGAACGGCTCGTAGGGCAGGCCGTGCTCGTCGAAGTACCGGGCGAGGCCTCGCGTCGCGAACACGCGATCGGCGGCGCGGGCGGCACAGCGATCGGAGATGCCGTCGCCGATGTAGACAACTTCACCGTCGACAGGCAGCCCGCCGCGCTTGCACGCCTCGCTGCACTCGGCGCACACCGCCTCGTCGCGCCACTGGACGCGCCAGCCGTCGGGGCGCGCGTCAATCGTGTTCGCGAAGACGGCGACGTCCTCGACCCCTGAAGCAGCGAGTACCGGCCGGATCATCTCCTCGAAGCCACTGGACAGAATGCTCACGTTCCAGCCTCGCTCACGCGCAAAGGCGACGAGCTCGGGGAGACCTGGACGGACGCGCACGTGCTCCAGCACCCAGGCGACGGCCTCGTCGAGCGGGAGCGTCACCGGCTCGTACTCGCGGGTGATGCACTCCTGGAGCGTCACCGTCCCCGCCTGAAGGCCTTCTTCGACCGCCTCGTAGACCGCGGGGTCGCCGAACTCACGCGCGATTCGGTCGAGGAGGTCGTCCTCGGTGATCGTGCCATCGAAGTCGAGCACGATCGTCGTCATTCGCCCCCCTGGAGGCCGATCGTGTTGCGAAGCGCGCCGATGCCCTCGATCTCCAGCTCGACGACGTCACCGGGCCGCAGCCACCGCCCGTCACCGTGCTCGAGGATGCATCCCGTCCCCACGGTCCCCGAGCCGAGGACGTCCCCGGGCAGCAGCCTCGTGTTCCTTGCGGCTTGCGCGACGATCGCCTGCCAGGTGTGGTGCATGTCCCGCGAGTTCCCCCGGGAACGCTCCTCCCCATTCACACGCGCGACCATCTCCGCACCCGAACCGTCGAGCTCGTCGGCCGTGACGAGCACCGGACCGAGGCTCGTCGCGAAGTCCTTGCCCTTCGCCGGCCCCAGCCCCACCGCCATCTCCGCCCGCTGGAGATCGCGTGCCGACCAGTCGTTCATGATCGTGAAGCCGCCGATCTCGCCGTCCGCACCGATGACGGCAGCGAGCTCGAGCTCGTAGTCGAGCTCCTCGACGCCGGCCGGGAACGGAATCGCGTCCTCGGGCCCGAAGACTGCAGCCGGGTTCGAGAAGTAGAAGACCGGGATGTCGTACCACTCCTGCGGCGGCGGTCCGGCATCCCGGAGGGCCCTGGCTCGTAGTACGTGCTCCTCGAACGCGTAGAAGTCACGGATCGACGGAGGCCGCAGTACGGGCGGCAGAAGGCGCACTTCGTCCAGCCGGTACTCCGCGTGCTCGCGCGCCTGGCCGCCACCCGTGAAGAACGATTGCAACGTCTGCGCGGCGAGCTGGATGACACGGTCGCCCTCGATCCTGCCCGGCCAGCCCCGTGGCAGGTCGCGGTCGAGCGGTCGGAACATGCACAAGCGCACGGGAGCAGCCTACGGCTCGGTGTGCACGTGGACGTCGGCAATGGCAGGCCGCTCCCGGCGGATTCGCTCCTCGACGGCGCTCGCCGTCCGATGCGCCTCGACGAGCTCCGCATGCGGATCGAGCGCCAGCGTGAGGTACACGACGAGGCCGTCCCCGGTCTCGAGCATGCGCAGGCCGCGCGGCGGGCCGCCGGTCTCCTCGTCGACGATCCGCAAGACGGCCTCGGCGTGCTCGTCAGCATGCCAGCCGCTCGGCCGCCACCCCTCTGCAGCCTCGGCGAGAGGCTCGAGATGCGTCCGGACGGTTGCCGCCTCGGGAACGGCGTCGAGGATCGACTGCTCGACGTTCTCGGCGACACCGTGCGCCTCGTCGAGCGTCAGGCCACCCGGAAGCTTCAGATGGAGCGAGATCTCGGTGCGCCCGTCGATCGTCAGCACGTTGACGTTGTGAACCTCACGCACGCGCGGGACGTGGAGCGCCGCCTCCTGCGCACGCTCGCGCACCTCGGCCTCGTACGGTGCCTCCGGCTCGACGTGGACGACGACGTCCGCTTCGGGAAGCGCGCGTCGAACCGCATCCTCCACTGCGTCCGCCGCTGCGTGCCCCTGGGCGACAGCCGCGCCGGGGGAGACGCCGATGACGACGTCGGCGAAGTGCCGCCCCGCTGCCTGGCGGAGCCGCAGGCGGTGAAGCCGAACGCCCGGCACGTGCTCGCGAATCGCACGGCGCGCCGTCTCCACCGCATCGGCGGGAGCGCGGTCCATCAGCACGTCGACGTTGCGGCGGATGAGCCTGCCGGCTGCGATCACGACGAGGACGGCGACGAAGAGCGCAGCGAAGGAGTCGCCCTGCGGCCAGCCGAGCGCGGCAGCAGTCAGTCCGGCGAGGACGGCGAGCGTCCCGGCGAGGTCGCTGCCGAAGTGGAGCGCGTTCGAGAACAGCGCCGCGCTCGAATAGCGGCGGGCAGACCGCAGCGAGATCACCGTGCGCGACACGTCGATCGCGATGACAGCGATCACGACTGCGAACGCCCACCACGCCGCGTTCACTTCCGTCTCGATCCAGCCTGTCAGCCGCAGCACCGCGAACAGCGCGACGCCCATCGACACGATCACGAGCACAGCAGCCTCGGCGAGCGCCGCGAGGTGCTCCGCCTTGCCGTGCCCGTACGGATGCCCGCGATCCGCCGGCCGGCCCGCGACGCCGATCGCGAAGAACGTCAGCAGCGCCGCGACGAGGTCCGTTCCCGAGTGCACGGCCTCCGAGACGAGACCGAGGCTGCCGCTCGCGAGCCCGGTCGACAGCTTGAGCCCGATGAGGGCGCAGGCGGCACCCACCGACACGAGAGCCGTCCGGCGTTGCGGAGTCACGGCGAAAGCCTAAAGACGGCGTCACCTCCTATCCTCTGCGACGTGAAGACCTGCCCGAGCTGTGGGCACGAGAACGAGGCAGGGGCTCGTTTCTGCTCGCAATGCGCCACGCCCCTCGAGCCGCAAGGTCCGGTACGCGAGGAGCGGAAGGTCGTCACGTGCCTGTTCTGCGATCTCGTCGGCTTCACCGCTCGTGCCGAGCAGCTCGACCCGGAAGACGTTCGCGCCGTACTCCAGCCCTACCACGCCCGCTTGCGATCGGAGCTCGAGCGGTTCGGCGGGACGGTCGAGAAGTTCATCGGGGACGCTGTGATGGCCGTGTTCGGTGCGCCCGTTGCGCACGAGGACGATCCGGAACGCGCGGTGCGTGCCGCCCTGGCGATCCGCGACAC
>JBKJWA010000230.1:0-4256 GCA_046716705.1 Gaiellaceae bacterium | reverse complement strand
CATCCTCGCAAACAGAACCGTTCGTCCGAAGGTTGGTTCGACTGTGAGCGTCTCGAGCTCCACGAACGTCAGGGCCTGACGAAGCCCATGACGTTGTACATCCGCTCGAGCGTCGGTGCCGACTCCGCCGCCGCCTTGTCCGCGCCAAGCGCAAGCAGGCGACGGAGCTCGGCGTCGTCGGCGCGCAGCTCGCCGTAGCGCTCCTGGATCGGCGCCAGCAGGTCCACGACAGCCGCGGCCACGTCCTCCTTGAACGGGCCGTACCCCTGCCCGTCGTAGCGAGCCTCGATCTCGGCGATGGCCCGCCCCGTCGCTACGGACATGATCTCGATGAGGTTGGAGATGCCGGGCTTCGCCTCGGGATCGTGAACGACGTCACGCCCGGAGTCGGTGACGGCCGTCTTGAACTTCTTCCGGATCACGTCCGGAGGGTCGATCATCCGGACCACGCCCTGCGGCGCGCCCGCCGAGGTCGACATCAGCCGCTCGGGCTCCTGGAGGTTCTTGATGCGCGCGCCTTCCTCGGGGAAGACACCCTTCGGCACCGTGAACGTCTCGCCGTAACGCTGGTTGAAGCGCTCCGCGATGTCGCGCGCGAGCTCGATGTGCTGGCGCTGGTCGTCGCCGACGGGGACGATGTCGGTCTGGTAGAGGAGGATGTCGCCAGCCATCAGCACCGGGTAGTTGAAGAGACCGGCCGACACGAACTCCTGCTCGGTCGCCTTGTCCTTGAACTGCGTCATGCGGCGCAGCTCGCCGAACGCGGCGGCGCTGCTCAGCAGCCATGCCGCCTCGGCGTGGGCGGGCACGTGGCTCTGGGCGAAGACGATCGAGCGCTCGGGGTCGATGCCGGTGGCGAAAAGCAGCGCTGCGCCGGCCAGCGTCGCCTCGTGAAGCGCCTCCGGCTCGTACGCCGTCGTGATCGAATGGAGGTCGACGATGCAGAAGACGGCATCGCCTTGCTCCTGCGTGGCGCGGTACTGGCGATAGCCGCCGGAGTAGTTCCCGAGCGTCTTGTCGCCGGATGCGCGTATGCCGGAGAAGATCCGCATGGCAGGATTATCCCAGTGGCCACGAACGTCTCACCCCAACTGCTCATCGTCATGAAGGGCGGAGCGACCGCCGAGCAGACGGAGAACGTCGTCGCGCGGCTGTCCGAGGCCGGTGCTCACGCACGCGTCACACGAGGGCGCGAGGCGACCGTGATCGGCGCCATCGGCGAGCACGAGCTCTTGACGTCGTTGCCGCTCGAGGCCTATCCGGGCGTCGAGCAGGTGCTCCCGATCCTCAAGCCGTACAAGCTCGTGTCCAGGGAGATGGTGCCCGACCCGACGGTGATCGAGGCGCGCGGACGGAAGATCGGGGACGGCTGGTTCGGCCTCATCGCCGGGCCGTGCTCGGTCGAGACGCACGAGCAGACGCTCGAGGCTGCGCGCGTCGTGGCCGCGGCGGGCTCGACGATGCTGCGCGGAGGCGCGTTCAAGCCGCGCACCTCGCCGTACAGCTTCCAGGGCCTCGGCGTCGAGGCCCTCTCCATCCTGCGCGAGGCTCGCGAGGAGACAGGCCTGCCGATCGTCACGGAGCTCATGGACCCGCGTCACGTGGAGGAGGTCCTCGACGTCGCCGATGTCATCCAGATCGGCGCCCGCAACATGCAGAACTTCCTGCTGCTCGCCGAGCTGGGCCGCATCGACCGGCCGGTGCTCTTGAAGCGCGGTCTCTCGTCTTCCGTCGAGGAGCTGCTGATGGCGGCCGAGTACGTCGCGAAGGAGGGGAACGAGCGAATCATCCTCTGCGAGCGCGGCATCAAGACGTTCGAGACGGCGACCCGGTACACGCTCGATCTCGGAGCGGTGGCGGTGTTGAAGACGGAGACGCACCTGCCGGTGATCGTGGACCCCTCGCATGCCGCCGGCCGTCGCGACCTCGTGCTACCGCTCGCCCGCGCCGCTGCGGCCGTCGGCGCCGACGGGATCATCGTCGAGGTGCACCCGCGCCCGGAGGAGGCGCTCTCCGACGGGCCGCAGCAGATCCCCGCCGACGAGTTCGCCGACTTCGCGCGCTCGGTCATCGAGGTCGTCACGCTCATGGGCCGCGAGATCGGCTAGGCCGCCGTGCTCACCGAGCTGGGGCTCTACAAGCTCTTCGGTGAGGACCCGGAGAAGGCGCAGCGCTTCGCGCGGGTGCCCATGGGGCCGGTGGCGCTCGCGCTGGCGCCGACGGCCGCGTACGGCGCCGACCGCGTGCCGGACGCCGGCGGCATCGTGATTGCGTCGAATCACCTGAGCGCGATCGACCCGCTGATCCTCCCTCTCTGCTGCCCGCGCACCGTGTACCCGATGGCGAAGATCGAGCTGCTCGAGGTGCCCGTTGCGGGCGAGGTGCTGCGCTGGCTCGGCTCGTTCGCCGTGCGACGTGGGGAGGGGGACCGCGACGCCCTTCGCGTTGCACGCTGGATCGTGGCGGAGGGGCATGCGGTCGGCCTTTTCTCCGAAGGCACGCGCCAGACGCTCGGCTATCCCGGAGCGAGCCACGCCGGCGCCGCGATGATCGCAATCCAGGAGGGCGTCCCGCTCGTCCCGTGCGGGCTCGACACGTTCCAGTGGTCGCTGAAGAACCGCCGCCCGTGCGCGATCGTGTGGGGCGAGCCGATCGACCTCTCGGGGCTGCCGCGGAGCGGCAAGGGCTACAAGGAGGGCGCGGCCGTCGCCGACGAGGCGATCCTCGGGCTCTGGCGGCAGGCGGCGGAGGCTGCCTTCGCCGGCCTTCCAGAGACGCTGCCCGACGGCGCCCGGCGCACCGGCCCGCTGAGTGGCGACGACGTCTCCTACGTCGATGCGACGCCGTGGCCGGACGACGAGTGGGCGCGAGAGCCGCTCGGCCCCGTCTATCCCGGCCGCGACTAATGGAGATCCCGCCGGCCGCGAGCGTGCGAGGAGCGCTGCGCGTGCCCGGCGACAAGTCGATCTCGCACCGCGCGTTGCTCGTGGGAGCCGTGTGCGAAGGTGAGACGGTCGTTCGCGGGTTCGGCCGCTCGCTCGACACCGAGTCGACGCTCGCCGCCGTCCGGTCGCTCGGCGTCTGGGTCGAGGCGGACGACTCCGACGTGCTGCGGATGCGCGGCGTCGGGCTCACGGGCCTGCGCGAGGCGGGGGCGCCGATCGACTGCGGCAACGCGGGAACGCTCGCCCGGCTGCTCCCCGGCCTCCTCGCCGGCCAGGACGGACGGCGCTTCGAGCTGACCGGCGATGACTCGCTGAGCTCGCGGCCGATGACCCGCGTGGCGGCTCCGCTCATCGAGATGGGCGCGCAGATCGAGACGAGCGACGGGCGCTTGCCGCTCGTGGTCGAGGGCCGAGCGCTCTCCGGCATCGAGCACGAGCCCGACGTCGCAAGCGCGCAGGTGAAGTCGTGCGTCCTGCTGGCGGGCCTCAACGCCGAGGGAAGCACGACGGTCGTCGAGCCCGTCGCGACGCGCGACCACACCGAGCGGATGCTGCGCGCGGCCGGTGCGAGACTGACGATAAAGGGCCGCCGGATCTCGGTCGAGCGGGCGGATCGGCTCGACCTCGGCGAGGTCGACGTGCCGGGCGACTTCTCGGCGGCCGCGCCGTTTGTCGTCGCGGCCACGCTGCTACCCGGGTCAGAGGTCATCCTCCAGGGTGTCGGCGTGAACCCCACGCGCACGGGCCTGCTCGACGCGCTCGAGCGGATGGGCGCCCGCATCTCCGTCTTCAACCGGCGGACGCAATCGGGCGAGCCGGTGGCGGACCTCGACGTGACGTACGCGGAGCTCGTCGCGACGGAGGTCGTCCCGGCCGACGTGCCGCGGATGATCGACGAGCTGCCGCTGTTCGCACTGGCGGCGTCGATGGCCCGCGGCACGAGCCGCGTGCGCGGCGCCGCGGAGTTGCGTGCGAAGGAGTCGGATCGCATCGACTCGGTGGCGACGGCGCTGCGGTCGGTCGGCGCCCGCGTGCAGCCCACGGCCGGCGGCTATTCGATCCGGGGCGTGCCTACGCGGCCGCGTGGCGGCGAGGTTGACGCCGCGGGCGACCACCGCGTGGCCATCGTCGGCGCCGTCGCCGGCCTCGTCTCGCAGGAGGGCGTACGCGTACGGGGCCTGGACGCGGCGGCGGTATCGTTCCCCGGCTTCTACGAGCTTCTCGACTCACTCGCCAGCAGATGATCATCGCCATCGACGGGCCCGCAGGGGCGGGCAAGAGCACGGTCGCGCGCCGCCTCGCGGAGCGGCT
>JBKJWA010000229.1:0-3402 GCA_046716705.1 Gaiellaceae bacterium | reverse complement strand
CACGAGGTCTCGTTCGGCCGCATCGCCGGGACGGCGCCGCGCGGCACGAAGCTGCTCACGATCAGGGCTGGCAGCAAGGTCGTCGCGACGCGACATCTGCGAGGGCGACGATTCGACCTGCGCGTGCCTCTGCCTCGGCGCGACGTCACCGTCTCGGTTACGGCGACAACGCTCGCCGGCCGACGGAGTCGCGCATCGGTGCCGCACGTCTTCGGATTGCCTCGGGCATCCAGGCCGCGGGGAACCGTGCCGCATCTCGACGGCAGGCTTGCCCAGCGGGTCGTTCCCCTCGTCCGGGACTTCCCCGGCTCGAGCGCCGTCTACGTTCGCGACCTGACGACCGGCGCGGGGACGGCCTGGAACGCACGCGCGCGCTTCCCTGCGGGATCGACGCTGAAGCTCGCGATTGCCGTCGAGGCGCTGCGGACGCTAGGGGGCACGCCCTCACGCGGGTCGTACGCGGACAGCCTCCTGCGCCGGGCGATCATCGCTTCCGACAACGTCGCCGCGAACCAGCTCGAGGTGCTCATCGGCGGCTCGACGAGCGGAGGCAGCCACCGGGTCAACTCGCTCATGCGGGCGCTCGGCCTCGTCGACTCGGAGATGTACGGCGGCTACATCCCAGGGACGCTCGCGCGGCGGCGCCCGATTCCCATGCGCGTGGACGAGCGGCCGTACTACGGCGTCGGCAAGTCGACGAGCGCCTTCGACCTCGCGCAGCTGTTCGCCTACATCCATCTCGCGGCCGAGAGCAAAGGGCGGCTCGCGCGCCGACATCCGGGGTTCACCTCCGCCGACGCCCGCTATCTCCTGTACCTGCTCGCGCATGTCACCGACCGGGGCAAGCTCGACCGCTTCCTCGCAGGGAGAGCGTCCTCGGTGCACAAGGCGGGCTGGATCATCGGCGCACGGCACGACGCAGGGCTCGTCTACTGGCGCGGAGGCGTCTTCGCAGTCGCCGTCATGACGCACGGCACAGGCGTGGGCACGGGGTCGGACATCCTCGCCGGCCGCGTCGCCCGGCGCGCGCTGACGCGCTACGAGCTTACGGCTCGATCGCGAGCTTAATCGGGATCCGCACGAGGTCCCGGTCGTACGCCCCCGGGTCGTTGCAGTTCGGCGGGTTGAACTGCGTGTAGTAGAGCCATCCCTTCTTCCCCGTGACGTCGAAGCTCCTCGCAGGGCTCGAAGGGTCGATGAACGACGCGTACGCCGTCGGGCCCGTGTCCCCGCACTCGTAGGTGTCACCAAGCTCGGTGCTGAGGAACGGCTGCGGGTTGCTCCAGTGGACGAGATCCGACGACATGGAGAGGAAGAATGCGCCCTCGGTCCCCGAGCGGTTCCCCGTGCCGATGACGAGCCAGCGGCCGAGGTACGTGTTCCACGAGAGCGTCCACGCTGCGAATGGAAACACTCCCCGGCACCGGGAGTCGAGCGCGCGGACTGGATCCGCGTACGGATTGACATCGCTCTCCTACGCTCGGTCGCCCCGACGCATGGCGATTCTGGAACGGAACGAGCTTCGCAGGGAGGTTCAACTCCTCGCTAGCTGCCAGCTTGCCGGGCCGGCGACCCCGTCGATGGGGATCGACCGCACGAACCGCCCCCGAGATGTGAGGACGACGAGGCTCAAGCCGCCGGGCCCGACCGCGACGATGCTCTGGCCGTCCGGGGAGTACCGAGGCCCGTCCAAGACGAGGTTCCTGGCGCCAAGCTTCGTCTGACGTGATCCGTCGGGCCTGATCGTGTACAGCTGCCCGATCTCGCAGGAGGCACCCGACAGGCGTCCGAACACGATCGTCTTCCCGTCGGGCGACCAGTCGGGCCATCGATCCTGCACGCATGCGACGTCCGGCGGGCGGCGAAGGCGCGTTAGCTGGCGCAGGTTCGTTCCGTCGGCACGAACCATCCAGATCTCCGATCCGTAGCCGCGGTCGCGGTGGAAGGCGATGCGGCGCCCGTCGGGTGACCAACTCGGGCCGCCGCTGAAGCCGCCTCTGGCCAGCATGCGTGCGGGCCCCCCGGTCGCGCTCATGACAGCGAGGCCGACGCCCTGTCCCGAGCGGCGCGCGAAGACGAGGCGGCGCCCGTCGGGCGACCACGCAGGATCCTCGTCCTCGCCCGCATGACGGGTGAGCCGTCGCACGCCGGTCCCGCCCGAGCCTGCGACGAAAACCTCGCTGTTACCGCCCGGGAGCACCCGCACGAGTGCCAGGCGACGGCCATCGGGCGACCACGCCGGAGCGTCGTCGTCCGCCGAATTGCGCGTCAGCGTGCGTCGCCCTCTTCCGTCGGATCGCATGACCTGGATCTCGTCATCCTGGCCGGCCACTGCCGACGAGAAGGCGAGCAGGCCGTTGCGCCCAGGGAACGTTGCCGCGGCCGACGGCACGGTGCCGCCAGCCGGCCGCAGCCGCGCTCGGATGCCGCCCTCGCCGCCCGAGACGACGGCCGTCGTGCCCTCGGGCGCGCTCGCCGAGGACGCCGTTGCACCGACTCCGATCGCGATCACTGCTGCGGCGACGAAGAGCCGCACGGTCCCTCCGATCGATCAACGCCGAGATCGTACGCGGCGGACGTTACGAAGACGTGAGTGCGGTGTGAGCGTTAATCGTCACTGGACGCGGCGGCGGCCTGCTCGGCGATCTCGGCGACGACGGCCGGGTCGGCGAGCGTCGTCGTGTCGCCGAGTGGACGGTTCTCGGCCACGTCGCGCAGCAGGCGGCGCATGATCTTCCCCGAGCGCGTCTTCGGCAACTCCGGGGTGAAGAGGATGTTGGCGGGCTTGGCGATTGGGCCGATCACCTTCGCCACGTGGTCGCGGAGCTCGTCGAGCATCTCGACCGAGCCCTCGTCGCCCCCTTTGAGCGTCACGAAGGCGACGATCGCCTGGCCGGTCAGCTGGTCGTTGCGCCCACAGACGGCCGCCTCCGCGACCGCGTGGTGATCGACGAGCGCGCTCTCGACCTCGATCGTCGAGATGCGGTGCCCTGACACGTTCATGACGTCGTCGATGCGGCCGAGCAGCCAGAAGTCGCCGTCGTCGTCGATACGCGCGCCGTCGCCGGCGAAGTAGACACCGGGATAGCGGCTCCAGTATGTCTCCACGTATCGCTCGTGGTCGCCGTAGATCCCGCGCAACATGGCCGGCCACGGCCGCCGCAGGACGAGGTAGCCGCCTCCGCCCGGCCCGACTTCGTTGCCATCGTCGTCGAACACCGCCGCGTCGACGCCGGGGAACGGCTTGGTCGCCGAGCCCGGCTTCGCCGACGTGATCCCGGGGAGGGGTGTGATGAGGATCATCCCGGTCTCGGTCTGCCACCACGTGTCGACGACGGGAAGTCGACCGGCGCCGATGTGCTCCCGGTACCAGATCCACGCTTCGGGATTGATCGGCTCGCC
>JBKJWA010000228.1:0-3024 GCA_046716705.1 Gaiellaceae bacterium | reverse complement strand
CTGCGAGGCACCTGCCGGTCGACCTGCGTGCAACCGAGGCTGCCGGCAAGCGCGTGCGGGCGCTCGAGGACACGATCCGCTTCCCCAGCGACCCGCCGGAGACGGTGCTCGACGAGAACGACGTCGCCGTCCTGCTGCGCAGCGACTCGCTCGACACGATTGCCGAGGGCTCGCGTGCGCTGTTCGAGGAGCTCGACGGGATGTTCCGCGTCACGAGCATCCGCAGAGGGTTCGTCGGAGGCGGCTTCGACGGCTCGCGGAGCCTGCCGAAGCGCATGGCGATGGCCGCCGGGGTGCCGGGCGCCGACCTCATTCCCGATACATCGCAGCTCTTCCTCGGATTCACCTCGACACAGAAGGCCGGTCTCGGGCCACGGCTGATCGCGAACTTCGAGACGCTCGGCTACATCGATCTGCGAGACAGCCGGTACTTCGAGCACGGCACGCACATGCACCTCTCGCACCTCTTCGAGAACCTCGAGGCCTGGTACCTGAACTTCGACCATCGCGAGCGCGTCGACACGACGTTCAGGCCCGGTCTCGACGTTCTGGTGGAGACACTGACCGTCCCGCAGGGGCCGGAGGACGTCCAGTCGACTGCGGACCTCTCGGCGGACTACGAGGCCACGCGGCGCATCGGCCACTCGGGCTCGATCCAGTCGTCGTCGCGGCTTGCAGAAGCGGTCACGGGGCCTGATGGCACCGTCTACACGAAGGGCACGGCGATCCCGCAGCGCGCGGACTTCAACACGCTCGACAACCCGTTCTTCTGGACGGCGGACAGAGACCGCGACCGCTTCACGTCAGAGCCGGCGGCGGGGCTCCACTTCGTCACGTTCAATCCGTCGAGCGACGACTTCCGGCGGAACCGGCTGGCGATGGACGGCATCCTGCCCGACGGGACGGTGCTGCCCTTCGAGCCTCGCTCCCGGGGCCAGGGCTTCAACGCCGTGCTGGAGACGACGCACCGCCAGAACTTCCTGGTACCGCCGCGCGCACACCGGGCGTTCCCGCTCGCTGAGCTTCGGGCCTAGCCGCGGAGCAGCGGCATCGTCAGACATGTCGGCCCGCCGTCGCCCTTGAGCGAGAGCTCCCGCCCCTCGTAGACGAGCACCTCGACGCCGGCTGCGGCGAGCCTCGAGCGCGTCACGGGATTGCCGTCGAGCGCCAGCGCGACGCGCGGGGCGAGCGCGAGCACGTTCGTTCCCATGCTCTCGAACTCCTCGTCGGGCACGGGGACGATCTCGATCCCGCGCGCGGGGAGCAGCTGCGCGAGCGCGACGGGCAGGAGCGGCGGGTAGGCGACGACGAGATCCGGTGCGATGGGCGAGAGCAACGACAGCAGGTGCATCACTTCCGTCTCGCCGTGCCAGTGCGGGAGGTCGAAGGCGTGCGTCTCCACGCCCGGCAGCGCCCGCGCGACGGCTTCGATTCCCGCGTGGCTCGTGCGGTAGCCGCAGCCGGCGAGGAGGGTTGACTCGTCGAGCCGGATGAGGTCTCCGCCCTCGGCGACGGCGGGCTCGCCCACGGTTGCCGCCACGGGCACCCCGGCCGACTCGAGATCGTGGGCGACTGCGTCCGGCTCGGCGCGCCTTTCTGCCTTCCCCGGCCGCAGGAGGATCGCGCCGTGCTCGGTGACGACGGCTGGATCGAACGTGTAGATCGCGTCGAGGTCTGCGTCCATCGGCTCTGTGACGACGACATCGCAGCCTGCGCCCTCGAGGATCGCGCAGAACGCCTCGTGCTCGCAGGCGAGCGCGGCCGGGTTCGGCTCCGCCCGCCAGCCGTACTCCTGCCAGCGCGCACTGGCTGCGATGCTCGGAGGCCGGACGAGCACGCGCTGCAGCGGGTCGACCATCGAACGGCAGCCATACCGAGCGGTCATTGGCGAAGACGCTAGCGAGGGCGCATACTCCGCGTGCAGCCGTGAAGCTTCGGGGGCGACACGTGGTGGCGCTGACGGCGGCCGTCGCGGCCGTGGTGGTCTCCGGTGAGGCCGCGCCCTCTCGTGGCGCCGCCACGCCGCTCGTCGAGCAGGTGAACGCGGTTCGTCGGCAGTTGGGCCTCACCCCGCTCCGGTTCGACCCGGTCGTCCGGCGGGTCGTCATGCGGATGGCGAGGAACGATCTCGCCGACCGCAGCCCCGAGGCGATCGACGCGCAGCCCGACTGCGCTGTCTGCGACGCGTTCTACGAGCGCGGAGTCGCCGTCGACCCCAGCTCTCTCTACCGCTCTCTCGGCGGGAGGCGGGCGATCCGCTTCGGCCTGTGGCGGGCCGGGTGGAGCGCGACCGACAATCTCTCGGTCTTCTTTCCGGCGGCAGGACTCCTGCTGGTGGATCCGCGCGCGCGGACGCTCGCGTTCGCACGGACGCCGCTCGGCATGCTCGTGGTGGGCGTGACAGCCGATGTCGACGCTCGCTTCGCCACGCCGGTTCGCCGGCCCTCCGGCCCGTTGGACCCGCGTCACCAGCTGTGGGTCGAGGTCGTCTTGCCGCCGGGCTACGGGTACCCGAACCTCTATGACGTTCGCGACGGGCTGGACGTGAACGTCGCCTATCCGCTGGCTACGGCAAGAGGGTTCCGCGGCGCGCGGCTCGTCGCCTTCGGCGTCAACACGTCGCTCGCCTACGGCCGCGCATATCACGTCGGCGCGCTCCGGCTCGGCGTGCGGCTCAGGACGAGAGACATACCGGCGGGGCTCGAGCGCCGGAGCTGGACGTTTCACTCGGTGAGCGCGACCGAGCGATCGGTGTTCCTCGACGCCGTACGGCGCGCCCCGGCGCAGCTCCGCGCGCTGCTCGGCGAGCTCGACGGCGCCGTGGACGTCGTGGGCGGCTCGGAAGCATGCCTTAGCGCCGACGCCTGCGAGGCCGTCTGCGGCGACCGCGCGACGGTGGGGATGGCTGTGAGCGCGAGCCGAGAGGTCATCGTGCACGAGCTGGGCCACATCGTCTTCGACCTTGCGCTCGACGAACGGGGCCGGCGCGCGTTCCGGTCCGCCTTCATCCGTACGGGCTGGAGG
>JBKJWA010000227.1:0-5123 GCA_046716705.1 Gaiellaceae bacterium | reverse complement strand
TTGTCCGGACGCGGCCGCGAGTCGACCGTCATGCCACCGCCTCCGCGACCTTTGCCGTGAGGTCGGCGTATGCCGCCGCGGGATCGTCCTGCCAGAAGACGGCGCTGCCGGCGACGAGCAGGTCCGCACCGGCCTCGCGGATCCCGGCCGCGTTCTCGGCGGAAACACCCCCGTCCACTTGCACCAATACGGTGTCTGACACCAGCGAGCGCAGTTTCGCGATGCGTCCTAGCGATTCGGGCATGAACGCCTGTCCGGAAAGGCCCGGATGGATGCTCATGCACAGGGCGATGTCCGCACCGGCCGCCTCGACCGCTGCGACCGCCGCGTCGACCTCCGTCCCGGGGTTGAAGGCGATGCCGACGCCGAGGCCGAGCTCACGCGCGTGCGCGGCCGCCCCAGGCGGGTCGTCGACCGCCTCGACGTGGAACGTCACGCTGTCCCCGCCTGCCGCGCGAACGCTCTCGAAGTCCCGTTCCGGCTGCGACACCATGAGGTGGCAGTCGAGCACTCCGTCGCGCTCGTGCACGAGGGCCGAGATCGAGCGCAGCACGACCGGCCCGATCGTGATCTCGCCGATGAAGTGCCCATCGCCGACGTCGAAGTGGAAGACGCGGGCGCCGGCGTCGAGCAGGCTCTCCAGCTGCTCGCCGAGACGGGCGAAGTCCGCGGCGTAGATCGACGGCTCGACAACGCCCGGCCTTGCCCACTCCGTCCAAGTCACGGGCTTACAGTATCCCGGTGAGCGCGAACGACGAAAAGCGCCTCGCGGCGGAAGCCGCCGCCGAGCTGGTCGAGGCGGGGATGGCCATCGGCCTCGGCACGGGCACGACGGTCGCGTACTTCCTGCCCGCGCTGGCCGCGCGTGGCCTCTCCGTCCGGTGCGTGGCGACCTCGCCCGCCACCGAGCACGCCGCGCGCGGGCTCGGCCTCGAGGTGGAGCCGTTCGACACGCTCGACAGGCTCGATCTCGCGGTCGACGGCGCCGACCAGGTGACCACTGCCGGCTGGCTGGTGAAGGGCGGCGGCGCGGCCCACACCCGCGAGAAGATCGTCGCCGCCGCGGCCGACCGGTTCGTCGTCATCGTCTCGTCGGACAAGCTCGTCGAGCGCCTCGGGCCGCCGGTCCCGCTCGAGCTGCACGCGTTCGGCCTTCAGGCGACGCTCCGCGCGCTCGGCGATGCGACGCTACGTGAAATCCCCCCAACGCCCGACGGAGGGCTCATTGCCGACTACAGCGGGGTCGTCGGAGACCCGGCCGCCCTTGCGACTCGCCTCGACGCCGATCCTGGCGTCGTCTCCCACGGGCTCTTCCCGCCGGCCCTCGTCTCGCTCGTGATCGCCGGCCGGGACGGCCGGGTCGACCGCATAGACGTGGCATAGGATCACCTCACGATGGTGCGCCGGCTGCTCTACTCGTGGATCGTCAACGTCGCGGCGATCTGGGTGGCGTCGGTGTTCGTGGACGGGATCGACTACTCCGAGGACTACTGGGTCCTCATCCTTGCGGGCCTCGTGTTCGGCCTCGTGAACTTGCTCGTCAAGCCGATCGTGAAGCTCCTTGCACTGCCGCTCATCGTGATCACGCTCGGGATCATCCTCTTCTTCATCAACCTTCTCATGCTCTACATCACGAGCTGGATCGTGCCTGGCTTCGAGATCAACTCCTTCTTGTCGGGGATCTGGGCGACGGTCATCATCACGGTCGTCAACTGGGTGCTCACGAGCGTCTTCGACCTCGACGAGCGACGCCGGCGCTGAGCGACTCGGCGAAGCAGCGACTGCTTCAGTGGTTCGCCGCGAACGGGCGCGACCTGCCGTGGCGCCACACCCGCGACCCGTACGCCGTGCTCGTGAGCGAGGTGATGCTCCAGCAGACGCAGGTGGCGAGGGTCGTGCCGCGCTGGACCGCGTGGCTCGAGCGCTGGCCGACGGTCGTGGCACTCGCGGCAGCTCCCCGTTCCGAGGTCATTCGCGCGTGGGCAGGGCTCGGCTACAACCGCCGGGCGGTCAACCTCCACCGGGCGGCGATCGAGATCGCCGAGCACGGCTGGCCGGACGACCTGACGGAACTTCCGGGAGTCGGTCCGTACACGGCCGACGCGGTGGCCAGCCTCGCGTTCGGGCGGCCGGTCATGCCCGTGGACGTGAACGTGCGGCGGGTGCTGGAGCGGAGCGGGCTCGAGCTCGACCACGAGTGCGGCCCCGCGCTCATGGGCCTCGGCGCGCAGATCTGCATCGCGCGCGTGCCGCGCTGCGGCGTCTGCCCGCTGGCTGAGGAATGCCCCTCGCGCGGCAAGCGGTTCGAGCCGGCGCGGAAGCAGGCGCCCTACGAAGGCTCGTTCCGCCAGCGCCGCGCACGTACGCTGCGGCTCGTGGCGTCGGGGCCGTGTCACCGGACGGAGCTCGACGATGACGCCGTCGTGGCTCTGGCGGGAGACGGACTTGTCGAGGTCGAGAACGGCCTTGTCCGGCTGCCTGGCGACCACAGGAATTGACGCTCCCGCAAGGTCGGACACGCACATTGTGGCCGTGGCAACGTGTCCTTACGAACGCGCTCCGCCACACAATCTCAATCGCGCGTGCGCTCGTTGAGCCCAGGACGGCCACATCTGGGCAGAGGACCGGCCTGGCGCCGGCGCCCGCGTCTCGTTCACGCTGCCCGCTCCCTAACCCAGTGTGTTACAGGGGTGTCAGACACCGGATCTGTCAAGGGGTCCCTCGACACAGAAGCGTTCCCATTTCCGCACAGCCGCAGCGTGAGCAGCAAGCTGGGCCAACACACCTTGCTCCACAGATCACACAGCGTTATCGACCCCGTTTCGCGACGACGTGTCGCGACTGGGTGTCCGACACCGCTCCTAGGCGTGGCGTGAGAGAAGCGCAACGGCGTGCGCGGCGAGGCCTTCGCCACGGCCGGTGAAGCCGAGCCCGTCGGTCGTCGTCGCCCGTACGGATACTCGATCCGTCTCTACGCCGAGCGCGCCGGCGAGGCGCGCTCGCATCGCATCGCGCACGGCCGCGATCCGTGGCTCCTCGCCGATCAGGACACAGTCGGCGTTGACGAGACCGAGGCCTGCCTCCCGGACACGTGAATACGCATCCGCCAGCAGCACGAGCGAGTCCGCATCGCGATATCGCTCGTCCTCCGCAGGGAAGAGCGAGCCGATGTCGGCCAGGCCGGCGGCGCCGAGCAACGCGTCGGTGAGCGCGTGGGCGATGACGTCACCGTCCGAGTGGCCAACGAGACCCCGCGGGTGGTCGATCGTCACGCCGCCGAGCACGAGAGGAACGCCGTCGCCAAACGCGTGCGCATCGACGCCTATGCCGACGCGTAGCTCAGGCATCCCGGCCGCCCGGAACCAAGAACCAACCTCGCGCGGGCGGAGCCGGGCTTCGCCCGAGCGCAGCCCAACACGTCGCTAGAGGCACGATGAACACGAAGGAGGGGGTCCATGGGGAAACCATTGGGTTCGCCCCATGTTCGAGGTCGCTCATCCGAGCGGC
This sequence comes from Gaiellaceae bacterium, assembly GCA_046716705.1. Lineage (GTDB taxonomy): Bacteria > Actinomycetota > Thermoleophilia > Gaiellales > Gaiellaceae > PALSA-612. The sequence goes on along the minus strand of JBKJWA010000227.1, from coordinate 1,616 downwards.
TCCAGGCTCATCCGCCCTCCGTCGAAGACGGCGACGGTCTCGGACCCCGCGGCGCGGGCGTGCGCGAGCGCATGCTCGAAGTCAGCGCCGACGAGCTCAGGCTCGTGGGCGTCGGAGGCCAGTGTGACCGGGGCGCCCTTCCGTACGCACGCGCGCAACAGCTCCGCGTCGGGATACAGCTCGCCGACCGGCTTGCGCAGACCCGCCGTCGAGACCTCCACCGCAACCCCTGCTGAGCCGACCACCGTCGCGATCCGCTCGTGGAGCTCGGCCAGGAGCTCCGGCTGCGGACGCCGGCCGAAGATCTTCGCGAGGTCGGGATGGGCAAGTACGTCGACGGTCCCGGAGACGGCTAGCTCGCACAACGCATCCGCGTAGCGCTGCCACACCTCGTCGACTGTCATCACGTCCCAGACGCCGGGCGACATGTCGACGGCCATGCGGTCGAGCCAGTGCACCGATCCGAGCCGGAAGTCGAACGGATACGGCTCGAGCAGCTCCGCGAGCCGCGACTGTTGTGCGCCCACGTAGTCCACCTCGAGCCCGAGCTTCACCGGCAGGCCGCCCCGCTTTGCCTCGAGGACGGCGTCGCAGTACACGTCGAGGTCGTGGACACACCTCTCGGACAGGTACGGGACGTCCCAGATCTCCGCGGTCTGGCGGAAGTAGTAGACGTGCTCCGTGAAGCCGATCTCCGCCACACCCCGCGCGATCGCCGTCTCCACGAACGGGCCCACGGCCCTCGGCGCAAACTCGATCTCCCCGCGTGTGTTGCGAAGATGCATGTGGTAGTCGACGATCACGGCGCCGTCTCGGCGAGGAGCGCCTCGACGAGGCGAAGGTCATGTGCGGTCGTCACTTTCAGCAACCGGGGATCGCCGTCGACGACCTTCACCCGTCCACCGGCTGCCTCGACGAGCGAGGCGCAGTCGGATGCGCCGTCTATGTCGCCCGCAAGCGCGGCTCGCAGCACGCCGGCCACGAACGCCTGTGGGGTCTGCACGGCCATGAGACCATCGCGCACGAGCGTCTCCGCGACTTTGCCATCTTCGACCCGCTTGATCGTGTCGGCGACCGGCAGCGCCGGCACGGCGCCGTCCCAGCCCTCACCGAGAGGCTCGAGCACGCGCGAGATCACATCCTCTGGGAGCAGCGGTCGCGCCGCGTCGTGTACGAGCAGCGCTACGGCGTCGGGCGGCACCTCGTTCACGCCCAGGCGCACGGACTCTGCACGGCTGGGGCCGCCAGCCACGGCCTGCGCGACCTTGCTGGCGCCCAGCTCCTCGGCGAGAAGAATCGCCGGTTCCTCCCACCCATCCGGGCAAGCTACGACGATGCCGTCGACCCACTCCGATCGGTCGAGCCGTTCGAGGCTCTCCGCGAGCAGCGGCCTGTCTCCGAGCCGCGCGAACGCCTTCGGCCTGTCGGCTGCGAGGCGATCACCGCTGCCGGCGGCGACGATGACCGCCCACGTCGTCATGTGTTAGGCGCTGGCGCCGACCTTGGCCTTGGTGCGGCGCTTGCCGTTCGTGCCGTTGCCGGAGAGAACGTCGTCGAGCCAGAGATGTGTCTGCTCCTCGTCCATGTGCTTCGCATACATCAGCTCGGAAGCGAGG
>JBKJWA010000226.1:0-2896 GCA_046716705.1 Gaiellaceae bacterium | reverse complement strand
CTCATGCCGAATCCGCTGTACAGGGACGCGGGGATGTACGCCGATGGGTGACGTAAGCTGATCACTGACGGCTGAACGCTGAGCGCTGTCAGCTAATGAGGTGTCAGCAATCAGAAATCCGTTTTCGGAAGGCAGCCTACCCCAGCTCCGCCACCGCCTCGTCGTACGCCGCGACGTGCCGCAGGCGGATCTCGCGATGGCGCTCGAGCTTGTCCAGCTGGCAGAGTGCAATCGCGGCGAGGACGTCGGAGAGATTCGCCTTGTAGCCGGGCACGGCGATGTCGTAGAGCGAGCCGTGGCCGCGCCGCATGACCCGGAGATCGTCGATCGCGGCTGCGACGTCGTCGCGGTCGGTGGTGATGATCCCGCCCTCGCCGGCGGCGACGTTCTTCGTGGCGTAGAGCGAGAAGCACGTCGCATCCGACAGCGCCCCGATCTTCCGCCCGCGGTACTCGCTCTCCACTGCGTGCGCGGCGTCCTCGACGACCGGCAGCCCGAGTGCCCACAGCGGGTCGAGATCGGCCGGTTGACCCGCGAGGTGCACGGGCAGGATCGCCTTCGTCCGCTGACCGACAAGCGTCGCGACGTGGTCCGGATCGATGTTGAGGTCCGACGCGCGGACGTCCGCGAAGACCGGAGTCGCGCCGGCGTGGACGATGACATTGGCCGTCGCCGGCCAGGTGATCGGCGTCGTGATCACCTCGTCGCCCGGACCGACGCCCAGCGCCAGCAGCGACAGGTGCATCGCCGCGGTGCCGGAGGTGACGGCGAGCGCGTGCTTCGCGCCCACGTATTCGGCGAAACGGCGCTCCAGCTCCGCCGAGCTCGGCCCCGTCGTCAGCCAGCCCGAGCGGAGGGTCTCCGCCACCGCGGCGATCTCCTCCTCGCCTATTGCGGGAGGTTGAAAGCCGAGGAAGGTCTCCCTAGGCGATCTCGACGGGGGCGCGCTTCTCAACAACGCGAAAGCGTACGCGTCTCGCGGCCCGCCTACCCCGCGCCACCGCCTGCTTGCGGCTGTCGCCGACAGCCAGCACTGCCCCCGCGCGATCCGAGCCCTGCCGCAGAGGCCGGGACTCGTCGCCCGGCTCGCGGTAGACGCGCACCCACACCACGCCGTCCGATTCCTCGGCCCTGTCCACGCCTTCCACGGCGTCGACCGTTCCCTCCGCTGAGACAAGAAACCGTACGCACGCCCCACCAACCGCCTCTTCCCCGTCGAGCGCTTCCGGTGGAATCTCGTCGCCGAGCGCCGCCGCGATCGCCAGCCCGTTCAGATCGACGCCGAGCGCTGCCTCGCATAGCTCCGCATCGTGGCCGCCGCCGAGCCGCGCAGCCAGCTCGCCCACGACGGGACCGTCGTCGTCGACGAGCACCTGCGTGTACGTCGGCCCGTTCTTGATGCCGATGGTCTCCGCGGCCGCGCGCGCCGCCGAAACAGCCGCCTCGACCACGGCAGGAGGCTCCTCGCTCGGCCAGACGTGGGCGAGCGCGACGCCGAACGCCGGAGGGTCGGCGACGACGCGATCCGTCACGGTCAGCGGGTGGAACGCGCCGTCGATCGAGAACGCGTTGACCGTCAGCTCCCGGCCGGCCACGAGCTTTTCTACGAGGACGACCGGCCCACGTGCAGCGTCGATGGCGAGCGCGAACGCCTCGGCGACTTGGTCCGGGGCTTCGGCGATCGAGAGGCCACGCTGCCCCTGCCGGTCCGGCGGCTTGAGAACGCACGGAAAGCCGAGCTCGTCCGCGGCCCGCGCCGCCTCTTCGGTGCCCGCGCACACGCGATACGCCGCGTGTGGGACGCCGGCCTCGGCCAGGCGCTCACGCTGCTTGAGCTTCGAGATCGAGAGCTGGGCCGCCTGCGGCTCGAGCGGATGCGGCAGGTTGTGCCGCGCCGCTATGCGTGCGGCGATCGCGACAGGGAAATCGACCCCCGGGGCGATGATGCCTCCGACCCGCTCCGCCGCCGCCAGCCGATCGATGGCCGTCTCGTCCTCGACCGATACGATCGCGCGCCGGTCCGCATGGCGAAAGCCGGGCGCCGCCGGGTCACGGTCGACGGCGACGACGTAGAGACCGCGGTTGGCAGCCGCCTCGAGCAGGCCGAGCTGCCCGGCGCCCGCCCCTAGGACGAGTAGACGCTGACGCTGCGAGCCCGTACCCCCCTCCACCAGGCCTCATTGTCGCGATACCACGCGACAGTGCGCTCGAGGCCGTCCTCGAACCTCGTGCGTGCCTGCCAGCCGAGCAGCCGCGCCGCCCTCTCGGTGGAGCCGATGTGACGCTGCACCTGCCCGGGCCGCTCCTCGACGTGCTCCTTCAGAGAGGCAGGCTTGCCCAGCGCCTCCAGCACGAGGTCGGCGATCTCCGACACGGTCAGGTCGACGCCCGTGGCGACGTTGATCACCTGGCCGAAAACCGCGTCGAGGTCGGCGTCGATCGCGGCCTCGATCGCTTCCGCGTCGTCGTCCACGTACAGCCAGTCGCGTGACGCCGAGCCGTCCCCGTGCACCGTCAGCGGCTCGTCGCAGAGCGCGCTCGTGATGAAGTGCGGGACGAGCTTTTCGGGGTGCTGCCTCGGCCCGTAGTTGTTGAACGGCCGGAGGATGACGACGGGCAGGCCGTACGTGACGGCATAGGCGTACGCGAGCCGGTCGGCGCCCGCCTTGGTCGCCGCGTACGGGCTGCGGGGATTGAGCGGGTGCTCTTCGTCCATCGGTGCCTGCTCGGCCGTGCCGTACACCTCGCTCGACGAGATGAGGACGAACCGCTCGACCGGTGTCTCCCGCACGGCGTCGAGGAGGATCTGCGTGCCCTCGACGTTCGTCGTCACGAACTCGGAGGCGCCTTCGCGGATCGACTTCTCGACGTGCGACTCCGCAGCCGCGTTCACGAT
>JBKJWA010000225.1:0-2904 GCA_046716705.1 Gaiellaceae bacterium | reverse complement strand
ATCGCCCTCGGCATGGCGCTCGTCGGCGGCGGCTTCCTGCTCTTGATCTGGGACCCGGCGCCGTTCCTGCTAGCGGCCGTTGTGACCACGCTCGCCTGCGGCGCCGTCGTGCGTTGGGTGCGCGAGGACGGCGGCCACGAGCGCGTCTACAAGGGCATCCGCGCGTACCTCGGCATGAGCCGCGACATCTTTCTCCACCTCCCGGAGGTGCGGTGGTTTCTGTTCGCGATGGCTTGCTGGGAGGGGACGTTCGCCGCCATGCGCACGTTCGTCGTCCTCTACGTGGTCGAAGGGCTCGACCAATCGCTGACCGTTTCCTCGACGATCCTCGCCACGGTGGCCGCCGGCTACACGACGGCTGCGGTGCTCGCCGGGCGCATCGGCGACCGTGTCGGCCCCGCGCGCGTCGTCTTCTGGTCGTCGGTCGTCTACGGGACCGGACTGCTCCTCGCGGGGTTCGCCCAGAGCTGGGAGAGCTGGTACTACGCGTTCATCTTTCCCGTCTCCATCGCGGGCGGCATGGTGATGACGCTGTCGTGGGCGATCCTCTTCCGGCTGATGCCGCCGGAGCAGCGCGGGGCGATCTCGGGCATCGCCACGACGACGAAGGGATGGGCGCTCATCTTCGGGCCGCTCATCGCCGGCCTTCTGATCGATATCTGGGAGCCGTACCTCGACGCGACGGACGGCTACCAGATCCTCTGGCCGTTCTGCGCGCTGCTCGTCCTCGCGTCGATCCCGATCGTCGCCCGCGTCTGGCGCGAGACGGAGAAAGCTCCCCTCTAAGACGCTCCGCCTCGCTCTCTGGTACACAGTCGGTGCAGGTGCACGAACGAGAGGAGGAGTCAATGGCCGACAAGGTAGTGGTGAACCTCGCAACCGGGCTCGGCGACGACGAAGAGCGTGTGACGGTCGCGTTCCTCGTGGCGACGGCAGCGCTCGACCAGGAGAAGGACGTCGTCGTGTGGCTGACGAAGGACGCGGTCCGGCTGGCGCTCCCCGGCGAGGCGAAGGGCGAGGCATGTGACGGCTGCCCGCCGCTCGAGCGCCTCTTCGAGCAGTTCGCCGACGGGGGAGGCACGCTCGGGGTCTGCCCGATCTGCTTCAGCGCGCGCAAGCTCGAGGAGTCGCAGCTCGTGGGCAACGCGCAGCTGATGGGCGCGACCCCGCTCTGGCAGTGGATCGGCGAGGGGGCGACCGTCTTCAGCTACTGAGCTTCGCGGTCAGCTCGCAGCGGCCTAGCGGAACGCGTTGTGCCCGGTGAGGGCGTTGCCCACCACGAGCGTGTGCACCTCGTGCGTGCCCTCGTACGTGAGCACCGACTCGAGGTTGTTCATGTGCCGGATGACGGGGTACTCGAGCGTGATGCCGTTGCCGCCCAGGATCGTCCGCGCTGTGCGGCACACCTCGAGCGCGCCGCGGACGTTGCCCATCTTGCCCATGCTCACCTGCTCAGGGCGCAGCGTCCCCTCGTCCTTCATGCGCCCGAGGTGATGCGCGACGAGCAGCCCGCGGTTGATCTCGAGCGCCATCTCCGCGAGCTTCTGCTGCGTGAGCTGGTAGGCGGCGATCGGCTTGCCGAAGACGAGCCTGCCCTCGGCGTAGTCGAGCGCCGATTCGAAGCACGCTCGAGCCGAGCCGACGGCGCCCCAGACGATGCCGTGGCGAGCCTCGTCAAGGCACGAGAGCGGTCCGCGCAGTGTCGTCGAGCCGGGGAGGAGGTTGGCCTCCGGCACGCGCACCTCGTCGAGCACGAGCTCCGACGTCACGGATGCGCGGAGCGACAGCTTCTTGTGGATCTCCGGCGCCGAGAAGCCCTTCATCCCCTTCTCCACGAGGAAGCCGCGGATCTCGCCGTCCTCCGTGCGCGCCCACACGACCGCGACGTCTGCGATCGAGCCGTTCGTGATCCACATCTTCGAGCCGGAGAGGATCCAGTCGGCGCCGTCACGTCGTGCGTGCGTGCGCATGGAGCCGGGATCCGAGCCGGCATCGGACTCCGTGAGCCCGAAGCAGCCGATCGCCTCGCCCGCGTGCATCGGCGGCAGCCAGCGCTCCTTCTGCTCTTCGGATCCCCAGCGCCAGATGGCGAACATCGCGAGCGAGCCCTGCACCGAGCAGGCGCTGCGGACGCCCGCGTCGCCTGCCTCCAGCTCGAGGCACGTCAGGCCGTAGGCGACGGAGCTCGAGCCCGGCAGCCCGTAGCCGTGGAGGTGCATGCCGAAGAGCCCGAGCTTCGCGATCTCCGCGTAGATCTCGCGCGGGAGGATGCCCTGCTCGAACCACTCGCCGACCTCGGGCAGCACGCGATCGCGCACGAACTGGCGGACGGTGTCGCGGATCGCGCGCTCCTCGTCCGAGAGCAGCGCGTCGATCGCGAGGAAGTCGCGGGGGTCGAGTTCCGTCGGGGCGGACGTCTTCGTGGCCACGAAATGAGGTTAGTCGAGCAGGGCGGCAAGCGCGGCGTCGACGTCGTCCTCTGTGTTGTAGACGTGGAAGGACGCGCGCAGCGCGCCCCCGCGAATAGCCGCACGGATGCCGGCGCGGCTCAGCCGCTCTTCGGCGCCAGGATGATCCGTGCACACGATCGCGGAGTTCCCCGCCGGCAGACCCAGGCCGTCTCGGAAGCGGTTCGCGAGCCCGACATCGTGGTTGTGGACCGCGCCGACGCCGATGTCGCAGAGGATGCGCAGGGCCGGTTCCGTGCCGACCCAAGAGAACCACGCCGGTGAGAGATCGAGCCTCCGCGCGTCTGGCGCCAGCCGCAGGTAGTGGTGGTAGTAGCTGCCGAAGCGGGCGTCGGCGGCGAACCAGTTGGCCGCCAGCGGCGGCGTCTGCTCAAGCGCTCGCGCCGAGAGCGCGACGAACGCCGTGCCGCGCGGCGACAGGAGCCACTTGTAGGCG
>JBKJWA010000224.1:0-4699 GCA_046716705.1 Gaiellaceae bacterium | reverse complement strand
GCTTCATGATGGATTGCGACACGACGGGCGTCGAGCCCGACTTCTCGCTCGTGAAGTCGAAGAAGCTCGTCGGCGGCGGCGAGATCACGATCGTCAACAAGACCGTGCCGATGGCGCTCGAGAAGCTCGGCTACGCGCCCGAGCAGGTCGAGGAGGTCGTCGCGTTCATCGACGAGCGCAACACCGTCGTCGGCGCCCCGTTCGTGAAGGCGGAGCACTACCCGATCTTCGACTGCGCGATCGGCGACCGCGCCATCCACTACTCCGGCCACGTGAAGATGATGGGCGCCGTCCAGCCGTTCATCTCCGGCGCGATCTCGAAGACCGTGAACATGCCGGAGACGGTCACGGTCGAGGAGGTGCGCGACCTCTTCGTCGACGCCTGGAAGCTCGGCGTGAAGGCGATCGCCATCTACCGCGACAACTGCAAGGTCGCGCAGCCGCTCTCGGGGAAGACCGAGACGGCGACGCCGCCGGTGCCGCTGACGCATCGGCGCCGCCTGCCTGAGGACCGCGTCGAGGTCGGCCGGAAGTTCCAGGTCGGCGAGTACGAGGGCTACCTCCACGTGGGCCTCTACGAGGACGGGACGCCCGGCGACATCTTCTGCGACGTCGCGAAGGTGGGGACGACGCTGCAGGGCCTCGTCAACTCGCTGATGATCTCGGTGTCCCTCGGTCTCCAGTACGGCGTGCCGCTCGAGGTCTACGTGTCGAAGTTCGCGCACATGCGCTTCGAGCCCGCCGGCCTCACGAACGACGCCGACATCCGCACGGCGAAGTCGATCGTCGACTACATCTTCCGCTGGATGGGCAAGAAGTTCCTCACGACGGAGCAGCAGGAGGAGCTGGGGATCCTGTCGCCGGAGGTGCGCGCACGGATGGCGGAGCGCTACACGAACGGCGATGCCCAGCCGGCTGAAGCGGACGCGGAGACCGCGGTGGCCGATCCGCCCGCGCCGGGCCAGACCGCGCTCTTCAACGCGTGGGAGGACGCCGTCGAGTGCGCGAAGTGCGGAGGCCGCATGGTGCGGACAGGCTCCTGCTACACGTGCAGGGACTGCGGCACCAACACTGGCTGCAGCTGACTGCGGCTGCGGCGAAGGTAACGCGAGCGGTCTGCCAGTGGCTTCCCTATCGGCCCGCTGAGTACCCGAGCAGGGTGGACAAGTCGCACGATCATTGGCCTACGTCGCTGTGCCTCCGAGGTAGAGCAACAGCGAGCGAGCGTCGTTTGCCATCAGAAGTGCCTCGTGGCGACCCACCGGCATCCTGGGGCGTGGGGCCGCCACCGTGGGATTTCGGCGAGCGGATCGAGTCGAGGAAGCTGAACAGCGCCTGGTAATTGCGTGGGATCAAGCCGGCCTGGACAGCGACCGAGGCGAGTTGCCGGAGAGCAGTTGAGCTCCCGTATCTAACGTCGCGTTCATTCAGGCGGTATTTGAGGCCGCTCCCGACAGCTCGGTAGTACTCGCGTATCGCGTCCCGCCAGCGCTCTTCTTCAAACGCAGTGTCGCCCTCTTCGAGTTCGGTCAACGCGTCTGTCCATCCACGAGCGCTAAGCAACTGCTCACAATCCAAGATGAGTGGTTGCATCACGTCGCTGACGATCTTCGAGCCGATCTCGGCGTCTTCGGCACCGCCCACCGGTAGCCGGCGCGCGAGTTCACGCGGGTCGGACGCCACACGCAGCCCCTCGGCTGTGATCTTGAGCCCAATGTAACCGGTCGTTTCCGCGACGATTTCCGAAAGGCCGAGCGCTTCAAGTGTCTTGCCCGTGGCCGACAACTCGCCGCGCGAGTGCTCAGTCCACCCGTCCTCGTCAGCAGCGAAGTTAAATCCGGCATGGCCTTCCTCGTCGGCTTCCAGCAAAGCAGCAAGCATCTTCCGCCGAAGCTGATTCCGCTTATGGAACTCGTCGCGATTGACGTCGGTCTCGTACCAGAGCGCGAAGTACGGCGTCGAGAAGTACATACCGTGATGCTTGTCCTCGAGAAAGAACTTCTTCGACAAGCTCGCGGAGGACAATCGCCATGTCGCGTTCCGTCGACTTCGCCTGATCGCGTGCTGTCTCAGTGTCCTCGCGCTGGATCATTCCGACACCGTTCTCGAAGAAGTTGCTGTGAGCGATCGTGGCGACTGCGTTGCGAAAGCGGTTCTTAGCGTCCATGCGCTGACCGTACAGGAGGCCGACGAAAGCCATCGCCAGCCCCAACCACGGGCCTCCACCGTGCCGCGACTTCGAGGCGAAACCAGCTCGGATGTTCGTAGCGACGGGGCGAGCCGACGTGCCTTACGTCGTACCGCGTAAACGCGTTTGGCCCGATGGGAGCGATGCGCAGTACGAAGAACGCTGCGCTAAGGGCGCCCCACTAGCTCGCCCACTCCGATCTCAACTTCCTCATCATCGAAGACCGCTGAGATCTTCAATGTCCCACCAAGTGCCTCGACATAGTTTGCAAGCGTCGATAGATAGAGGTCGCGCTGGCGCTCAATGCGAGATACGTTGGCTTGCGAGGTCTCGAGCACAGCCGCAATGTCCGACTGAGTTAGCTCTCGCTTCTCGCGAATCTCACCAAGCGCGAGTGCATCCTCCATGGCCTGGCGGTACGCGGCGATGCGGGTGACGCGACCGTCATCGCTACGAATCTTGTCGCGAAGTCGGCTGTATGGCTTAGCCATCATTCCCTCCTTTCGTTCGTCTTGGCAATCTCGTTCAGGTGCTCGTCAAACAGCGCATCTGCGATCGGAACAGTCTTGTCATACCACCGGTTCCAGAGCCGCGCCTTGTCTCCGCCAATCAGCAGAATCGCAACCCGTCTTGGATCGAAGGCGAACAAAACACGAATTGACTTCGTTGGCCGCAACTCTTTCATGTTCGCGTGCTTCGACTGCTGGACGTTGTCCACGAGCGGCCGGCCGAGGTTTGGCCCGCGCTCCTGCAAGAGCTCCACTGCTGCGTCTATTGCCTCTTGTTCCTCCTCTTCTAGGTCGTCCCACCATGACTCGAACTGGTCCGTGTACTCCACTTCCCACGTCATAACAACATAAACGTAGTACAACGTATTCGTTGTGTCAAGGTGAGTTGTCGTCAACGGGAGCCAAAGCCCTCATCACCCGTTTGGTCACGCGGGCGGCAAAGGCCGGTGAAGGTCGTCAGGGCCCATGCACTGACTCGTCAGCTCGTGGGTGCCCGCGCGCAGCTTAAGATCGCGCGGTGGAGCGCGACGACGACGTCCGCGCAGCATGCTTCTCCGCCCTCGACGTGCTACGCGCGCAGTTCGGAGACGAACTTCCGTACAAGGGTGGGCTTGACCGCGGCTTCGCCTTTCGAGGAAGGCCACGGGTCCCGTTCCTCAACTACCAGAAGGGCATCTACCGGGCAGCTGCGCAGCGCGGACCGGCCGCGCTCTCCATACAGACGTCTGCCAACTCACCGTACGACGACGAGGAAGGCGACGATGGGTTCAGGTACGCGTACCGCGCCGGCTCTATCGACCAACCCGACAACGCGTCACTGAGAGCAGCGTTCGCACTACAGGTCCCGATCGTCTACTTCGTTGGGACGAGACCAGGCTTCTACAGAGCCCTGTACCCCTGGTACGTAGAGAACGACCTGCCCAGCGAGCAGCGCGTGTGGGTGTCAGCAGGGAAGCGAGTCGGCCCGCTCGACGAACTCGAGCCGACTCCCATCGACGATCCGATCGAAAGGCGGTACGCCGTGCGCAACGTTCGGGTGCGATTGCACCAGGACAGGTTCCGCTGGCGAGTGATTCCCGCGTACGGCCGCCGATGCGCGATCTGTCGACTTCGCGAGGAGAGCCTCCTCGACGCCGCGCACATCATCGAAGACCGCGATCCCCGCGGGGAGCCCGAGATCTCGAATCGCGTCAGCCTGTGCTCGATCCACCATCGCGCCTTTGACGCCGACCTCGTCGGTGTCTCACCCGACTACAAGGTTCACGTTTCACAGCGGTTGCTTGAAGATGAGGATGGACCGATGCTCGACCTGCTCAAGACTGCGGATGGCCTGAAGATCCTCCTCCCGCGTCGGTCCGCATCACAGCCAGACCGGGAACGATTGGCTACAAGGTTCGAGCGCTTCCAGCTGACGCGATGATGGACCCATAGGCTCTCTGGCGTGAAGATCTTCAACCTCAACAGCGACCCGGAGGATCACACCGAGGAGCGTGAGGGCTGGCGCTGCAAGGGCGCCGGGGTGGGCAGGCGCATCGGGTCCGAACTGATCGGCGGCAGCATGTACGAGCTCGAGCCGGGCAACAAGCTCTGGCCGTTCCACACGCATCACGCGAACGAGGAGTGGGTAATCGTCCTCCGCGGCGAGCCGACGCTTCGTACGCACGAGGGCGAGCAGGTGCTGCGCGAGGGGGACGTGGTCGCCTTCCCCCGCGGCAAGGAGGGCGCGCACCAAATCCGCAACGACACAGACGAGCCGATCCGCGTCCTCATGCTGTCGACCATGATCACGCCGGAGATCGTGGAGTACCTAGACACCGGCAAGGTCGGCGCGCGGAACGCTGCCGGCGAGCGCATCATGCTCGCTCGGCCAGGGCCTGAGCTCGAATACTGGGAAGGCGAGTGAAGATCTTCAACCTCAACAGCGAGGAGTGGGACGGGACGAGGGACCGCGAGGGCTGGCGCGCCAAGGGCGCGCTCGTCGGCCAACTCGTCGGCGGTGAGC
>JBKJWA010000223.1:0-7876 GCA_046716705.1 Gaiellaceae bacterium | reverse complement strand
GCTCTGCCGCGTCGAGGATCTACATCGCCGAGTCGCTGTGGGAGAAGACGCGCGACCGCATCGCCGACGAGGTGGCCACGATCCGCATGGGCGACGTCGCGGACTTCCGGAACTTCATGGGCGCCGTTATCGACGCGAACGCGTTCCGCCAGCACCGCGAGGCGATCGAGGAAGCGAAGGCGGCGGGGCGAACGATCGTCGCCGGCGGCACCACAGACGACTCCGAGGGCTTCTTCGTCGAGCCGACCGTCATCGAGACCTCCGACCCCGACGACCGGCTGCTCCGGGACGAGCTGTTCGGACCCATCGTGACCGCCTTCGTCTACCCCGACTCGAAATGGCAGGACACGCTGGTGCTCGTCGACCGCACCTCACCGTACGCGCTCACGGGCGCGGTGTTCGCCCGCGATCGCGGGGCGCTCGAGGAGGCCGGCGAGGCGCTGCGTTACGCGGCCGGGAACTTCTACGTGAACGACAAGCCGACCGGCGCGGTCGTCGGCCAGCAACCGTTCGGCGGGGCGAGGGCGTCAGGCACGAACGACAAGGCGGGCTCCATGTGGAACCTCATCCGCTGGGTCAGCCCGCGCACGATCAAGGAGACGTTCGTGCCGGCTACCGACTACCGCTACCCCTTCCTCGAACCGTAAAGACCCAGGCGTTGGCGGCGGCCTCCCGGCCGGCCGACGCGAAGGCGATGACGGTATGCCGCCCGTTGGCGAGCGGCTGCGGCGCCTCGCCCCACATCGACATCTGCTTCCCATCCCGCGACCAGTACTGACGTGCCTCGAACGGACGACCGTCGAGCCACATCGCCGCGCCGTCGATCGCCCTCGGCGCGACGACCTCCGCCGCGAGCTGCGTGCGCTGAACCACCCGCTCCGCAGGCAGGGGCCGAACGGCCTCCACCGTGAAGACAGGGACGATCTCGACCCTCCAGGCGCCGCGCTCGCGCCGCACGGGCACGGCGAAGGCTGCGCCCTGCCTGGCCACCGCTACGACCCCGAGCCCTCGATCGACGGCGGCGTTGACGATCACGCGTCGTTCGACGAACGGTGCGAAGCTCGAGCGGACGCCTCGGGCGCCACGCCTGCGGAAGTCCGCCAACGTCGGGCCGAGCCTGCGCCGGCTGACGGTGCTCAACGCGGCCCACATGGCGGGCTCGTCGTTTGCCGCCGCCGCCCTCGCGAGCCGGTCGATCGCACGAACACGCTTGGCCGAATCGGGTGTGACGGCCGTGGTCGCGCCCGCCGTGACGAGGGCGACCAGAACGAACGATGCGACGGCGCAGCGGAAGGCCACCAAGAAACCTTACGACGTGCTCACCGGCTCCTGACGTCACCGGCTTACGGTGGCGGCGTGCGCACGCTCGTCCTCGCTGCCGGCTGGCTCTCGCTGATCGTCCTCGTACTGCCCGTACGCCTCTAGGGCACGAAGGTCCACGCCCGCGCGGCGGCCTCGCCCGCAGCGCTCGTGAACGCCACCGCGGTGTGGACGCCTGGCTCGAGGTCACTCTCGAAATTCGCGAAGATCGTCGCACTGTCCTCATCGGCGAATGTCTCGGCGTCGAGCGTCACGCCGTCGAGGTAGAGGACGGCGATGCCGGCGCCTCCGGCGCCGTGCTTCTCCACGCCGATCTGCTGCACGAACTTTCCACGGGAGCCCGGTGGAGGTCCGAGGACGTCGATCTGCACGGGGCTCTGCAGCTCAACGCGCCAGACGTCTCCGTCGAGGCGCAGCGGCGTCGCGTACGCGTCATCACCCCGGCTGAGCGCAACGACCCCGAACTCCTCGTCGATCTTCTCGGAGACCTCCACAGGAAGCGGCCCTTCGGCGAACGGCGCGAGCGTGCGCTTGAGCTCTGGAAACTCGTTCTCCTCGAACTCCTCGAGTGTCGGGCCGACGCGCCTCTGTGACGGCTCGGAGAGGAGCTCCCACGCGCTCTCGGCGTCGTCGTCGGCCGCTGCCGCGACGAACGCCTCCATCACCTCACGGCCGGGGTCCGCTGCGGGCGCCGGAGCGGCCTGCTTCTCGTCGCCGCACCCTGCGAGCGCGACGGCCAGCAGCGCCACGAGTATGAGCCCGGCCCTGACCACGCGCGGGATCCTAGCCCGAGGTGACGGTCGGCCCCGCCTTGTGCAGCTGGGCGTACATCGCGCGGGCGGTCTTCTCCGGCAGGCCGGGCACACCCTCGAGCTCCTCCTGCGAGGCGGCGAGTATCCGGTCGACCGAGCCGAAGTGCGTCAGCAGCGCCCGGCGCCTGGCCGGGCCGACGCCGCGCAGCTCGTCGAGCAGAGACTCGCGGGCCTCCGCAGACCGCTTCTGGCGGTGGTAGCCGACGGCGAACCGGTGAGCCTCGTCACGGAGCCGCTGAAGAAGCTGCAGCCCGGCCGACGAGCGCTCGAGCACTATCGCCCGCCGTTGCCCGGGAATGAACACGTGCTCTTCCCGCTTGGCGAGAGAGACGACGGCGACGCGCGGCAGCTCGTACTCGTGGATGGCCCGGAGCGCGGCCGACAGCTGCCCTTTCCCGCCGTCGACGACGACGAGATTGGGGATGCCGCTGAACGACTCGTCCCAGTCCGGTGCGCTCGCCGGCACGCCCGCCCGCGCGAAGCGGCGGGAGAGCACCTCTGCCAGGGCCGCGTAGTCGTCCTGCCGGCTGGCGGGTCGCCTGATGGCGAACTTCCGGTAGAGCGCCTTCCTCGGCTGGGCATCCTGGAAGACGACCATCGAGCCCACCGTCTGGGCGCCCTGCGTCGTCGAGACGTCGAAGCACTCCATGCGCACCGGAAGGCTCTCCAGGTTGAGCGCCTCACGGAGCTCTTCGAGCGCCGTCACCCGGCGTAGCTTCCTGCGCTCGGTGTCGGCGGTGGCGCTCACGAGCGCAAGCTCCGCGTTCTTCGTCGCGAGCTCCGCGAGCCGCCGCTTGTCGCCGCGGAAGGCAGGCCGCACTTCGACCCGGGCTCCGCGTCGCTCGCTGAGCAGCTCCTCGAGGGCCGTCGGCCGCCCGACCTCCTTGGGGATAATGATCTGCGGCGGGATGCTCGGCGCGACGCCGTAATAGCCTAGGCAGAACTCCTCGACGATCGCCTCGAGATCCTCGCCGGCGACGTTCTCGAGCTGAAAGCTGTAGCGGTCGACGAGCCGCCCGTCCCGCAGGGGAAAGACCTGTACCGCCGCGCGGTCGCCGTCCACGGCGAGCCCGATCACGTCAACCGTCTCCGTCCGGCCCTGCGTGGCTGCCTGGCGCTCGGCGAGATGGCGCACCGAGAACAGCCGGTTGCGATACCTCGCGGCGTCCTCGAAGCGTTCCTCCGCGGCAGCGCCCGCCATCTCGCTCTCGAGCTGGGCGGCGATCGACTCGGTGTCACCCGAGAGGAAGTCGATGACGCCGTCGATGATCTGGCGGTAGTCGTCCGGAGAGACCTTGCCCACGCAGGGCGCGAGGCAGCGGTCGATGTGGTAATCGAGGCAAGGAATCCCCGAGTGACGGCCAGGCCGCGGCCCTTCGCACGGGCGGAAGCGAAAGGCGCGGTTGAGGACATCGAGCGTCTCGCGGACCTTCTTCGCGTTCGCGTACGGACCGAAGTACACGACCCCCCGGCGGTGCCGCTCGCGCGTGAACATCACGCGCGGGTACTCGTCCTCGAGCGTGACCGCGATGTAGGGGAACGACTTGTCGTCGCGTAACCGGATGTTGAACGGAGGCCGGTGCCGCTTAATGAGGCTCTGCTCGAGGTGCAGCGCCTCGGCTTCGGTGCCGGTGACGATCGTCTCCACGTCCGCTATCCGCTCGACTAGCTGGGCCGAGCCGAGCCGCGTGGCGCCGGTCCGCTGGAAGTAGCTGCGGACGCGGGGCCGGAGAGACTTCGCCTTGCCGACGTAGAGGACGTCGCGCGCCCTGCCGCGGAAGAGGTAGACGCCCGGGCCTCTGGGAACGGCGTCGAGGCGGGCCGTGAGTGCCTCGTTCATCCCGCTTCCCAGCCTAGCTTGCGGCTACCGTACGCCCGTCATGGGTCGCATGCTAGGAGCCGTCGCCCTCGCGACGCTCGCGTTCGCGGGCCAAGCCGTGGCCGGAGGGCCAAAGCTCGTCATGGGCGCGGCCGAGGACGCCGTCCGTCAGCCGAATGTCGTCATGGCGAAGACACAGCTCGACCTCCTGTCGCTCGCAGGGTTGAAGGCCGTCCGGATCACGTCCACGTGGGCTCCCGGCCTCCGCGCGCCCGATCGCGACGAGCAGAACTCGATCGACATCGTGGCCGACGCCGCCGCCCTGACGGGGACCCGCGTCATCGTCTCCGTCTATCATCGCGACGCCGCCACGACGCCGCTCACCGACGGCGCGCGCGACGAGTTCGCGTCCTACGCGGCAGCGATCGCCCGGGACAACCCGACCATTCGCGACTTCGTGATCGGGAACGAGCCGAACCTCAACCGCTTCTGGATGCCGCAGTTCGGGCCGGCGGGCGAGAACTACGCCGCGTCGGCCTACCTCGCGCTGCTCGTCCGCTGCTACGACGAGCTGAAGAAGGTCTCGCAGTCGATCCAGGTGGTCGGCGCCGCCGTCTCCCCGCGCGGGAACGACCGGCCCGACGGTATCCGCCCCACCCACTCGCCGACGTCCTTCATCAAGGACCTCGGCGCCTACTACCGGGCAAGCGGCCGCACGCTGCCGATCATGGACAGCTTCGGCATCCACCCGTACCAGGACAACTCGAGCACGCCGCCGGGCTTCGCCCATCCGCAGAACACGACCATCGCGATCGCCGACTACGGCAAGCTCGTGAAGCTGCTCGGAGAAGCCTTCGACGGCACCGCGCAGGCGGGCTCGACCCTGCCGATCTTCTACGGGGAGTTCGGCGTGGAGTCGGTCATCCCCGCGGAAAAGGCAACCCTCTACACCGGCGTCGAGCCGGCATCGGTGAGGCCCGTCGACAACGCGACGCAGTCGGCGTTCTACCGGGAAGCGCTCGCGATGGCGTTCTGCCAGCCCAACGTGAAGACGTTCCTCTTCTTCCACGCGGTCGACGAGGCGAACCTCGACCGCTGGCAGTCGGGCATGTACTACGTCGACGGCACGCCGAAGCCGAGCGTGGCCGCCGTCGCCGATGCCGCCCGGGACACGCGCGGCGGGATTATCGCCCGCTGTGCCGGCCTCAAGCTCTCACCGAACGCGAAGGTCGTCTACCCGCGCGGCAAGGCGCTCTCGAAGGTTCCGCTGAAGGTCAGGCTCACCTGTGACATCGACTGCAACTACCGCGTGCGCCTCGAGCGCCATCCGCGCGGCTCCACGACGCTGTCGACGCGAGGGCAGGCGTCGGCCTCCGTTGCGACGACCGTCCTTCTGCCCGCGCGGCGCGTCGCGCCGGGCAGCTACCGCTTCACCGTGACGCTCACCGCGCCCGTCAACACCGGGCAGCCGCGCCAGCTCGCGAGCGCGCCCGTGATCCTCCGCTGACTACGATCTCGCCGATGCAGGGGCAGTACGTCGCGTACACGTTCTTCAAGGTCGCGCCGGAATGGCGCCGGCTGCCGGTGGAGGAGCGCATGGCGGGAAAGGACGCGTTCGCCGACGTGATCGACGACTGGGGCGGGCGGTACGCGCACCTGCACGCCTATTCGACGGTCGGCGTGCGCGCGGACTGCGACTTCTTCCTCTGGAAGATCACCGAGCGCTACCTCGACCTCGAGGAGCTCGGCATGGAGCTCAATGCGACGCCCCTCGCGGGCTGGCTCGACGCGCCGTACTCGTATCTCGCAACCACGAAGGCCTCCCAGTACACGAGCGCGCGCCGCTCCCGGAAGGTCACTCCGCGCGGGTCTGCGTACCTCGTCGTCTATCCGTTCGTGAAGGTGCGCCCGTGGTACGCGCTGCCCGCGGAGGATCGCCAGCGCGCCATGGACGAGCACATCGCGATCGGAGCGACGTTCCCGACGATTCACAACCACACGACGTACTCGTTCGGCATCGACGACCAGGAGTTCATGACGGCGTTCGAGTGCGACGAGCCCGCCGATTTCATGCATCTGATGCTGACGCTGCGCGAGTCCGAGGCGAGCCGCTACACGGAGCGCGACACGCCGATCTTCGTCGGCCACAGAGTCGGCATCCGCGAGGCGCTCGACTCACTCGATGGCGCCGGCGTGTCATCGCGCGCCTACGAATAGACGTGCTGCTGGCGCCAGGTGCGAAACATCGCGTAGCCGCAGACGAGCAGTACGACGACGAACGCCGCAGCGTCGAGCCCTGAGGCCCCCGCGAACGAGAACACCGCGATGTCGGTGACGATGACGAGGGCCGCGCCGTAGAACGCCACCTGCGCCCGCGTCGACCACTCCGCGATGTCGCTTCGCCGCTCGCGCCAGACGAGGTAGACGAAGAACGCGATCGCGATCAGGAAGGCGACCCTCGCGATGATCGAGAACACGACGAGCGTCTGGTAGAGCTGGAGCACGACGATCGTCAGCGCGACGATCGCGATGATGATGAACCCCCGGAGCGTCGGGTTCATGTTCGCGACGAAGCGCCTCACGCATCCAGCGTAGCCGCGCGCCTATACGATCGCGTGATGCCAGTCGAGGTGGGCAAGCCGGCCCCGGACTTCGAGCTCGAGAGCGACGCGGGAGAGCGCGTGCGCCTCTCTTCGCTGCGCGGCAGCCCCGTCGTCCTCTACTTCTATCCCAAGGACGACACGCCGGGCTGCACGCTCCAGGCCAGCGATATCCGCGACGCGTGGAGCGATTTCGAGGCCCGCGGAGCGGTCGTGCTCGGCGTGAGCCCGGACTCGGCCTCCTCGCACGAACGGTTCCGCGACAAATACGAGCTGCCATTCACGCTGCTCGCCGACCCCGACCACGAGGTGGCCGAGCAGTACGGCGTTTGGGGGGAGAAGGAGTACGCGGGCAAGACGTACATGGGCATCGATCGTTCGACCTTCGTGATCGACCCCGACGGCAACGTCGCCAGCGTGATGCGGCAGGTCAAGCCTGCCGATCACGCCGAAGACGTTCTCGCTGTTCTTCCGTAGCTACTTGATCTTGCCGGCGTTCGCGAAGTAGCTCTGGCCCTTGTTCAGCAGGATGAACTTCTTGAGCACGAGGTCGTAGACCTGCACGATGCCCGCCACGACGCGCGTGTTCGTGCCGTCGCAATAGTCCGTCGTGACCCAGTTCGTCCCGCGAACAGTTCCTGACGAATACTGTCCGCGCGTCCGGAAGCGACCCTTGCCCTTGCCCCAGAGCCGGCGCACCGGCGTCTTCTTCGCCTGGGTAATCAGGCCGGCTGTCGTCCGCGTCGCGGCGCCGCACTTCGCCTTGAGGTTTCCACCCACGAGCCGCATGACGAGGATCGGCTTCGAGCCGTCCGCGCCGATCTCCTTCACGTCGAAGCGCCCGCCATAGAACGTCCCGATTCCGGCGATCGACTGCACTTTCACCTTGCTACCCGCGGGGTTGATGTAGAGGACGTCGTCGATGGCAATCTGCTGGCCTGCCTCCAGTGGCTTGCATCCGCCACCGCCCTGAACCGCGACGCACTGGCCGCCACCGCCCGTCGGGATGACGTTCACCTCTCCGGCTACGGGAGGCGGCGGTTCGTCGTCGTTGAGAATCGTAACTGTGGCCACGCCACGAGCAATCGTCGCACCCTTGGCGTTTGACAGGACAACGGTGAATTCCTGGTCGGGCTCAGGCCCGTCGCCTCCAACGATGACGATCTCGATGGTCTTGGACGTCTCGCCCGGGGCGAAGGAAAGCGTTCCGGCGGCGCGGTAGTACTCGACCCACGGATCCGGGGTGGCTTCGTCCTTCGCGGTGCCATCAACCGTCTGATAGTCGACAAGGACGGTGTCGGAAGTTGCCTCGGACAGCCTCACAA
>JBKJWA010000222.1:0-4443 GCA_046716705.1 Gaiellaceae bacterium | reverse complement strand
GCGCTGTCCGAGGACGCGTACGCGGACGCCCTCCTCGGCTGGCTGCGGGAACAGGACTACGACTGGGACGTGGGGCTCGGCAGGCGAGCGGCGCCGCTCGCCCAGGAGAAGTTCGGCGTGCTCTCGGAGTTTCCCGCTTTCGCCGGGTTCTTCTTCGGCCCGGTCGAACCGGATCCGGCTCAGCTCGACGGCAGCGCCGAGCTGCTGGCTGCCGCAGCGGAGGCGCTGGAGGCGGTGGAGCCCTTCACGGCCGACGAGATCGAAACCGCGCTACGCGGCCTGGCGGAAGAGTGGGAGCTCAAGCCACGCGATGCGTTTCAGCCGCTCCGCATCGCCGTCACGGGCTCGAAGGTCTCGCCCGGTCTCTTCGAGAGCATCGAGCTGCTCGGGCGCGACGAGGCCCCCAGGCGCCTACGGGCGGTACACGAGTAGCGACGTCGCGACGACGCCGAGCCCGGCGGCCCACAGAGGCCAGATGACCAGTACGGCTCCCGCGAGGAAGGCAACGGTGCCCGCCGCGAGCAGCGCGAGCGCCACGGCCGCGCTGGCCGGCGCTGGTGCGTCCTCCAGCTCGGCGGGCAACGGTGGCGGCAGGCGAATCAGCCTGCGGCGAGCGAGCCGCACGCGAAAGAGCGCGCCACGCCACTCGTGGACGAGCTCGGCGGCGCCGTCGTAGTCGTCGACCTCCAGCAGGGACGCGACGTCGCCGGTGACGTCTCTCGCATCCTCGAGCGCGGCGGCCAGCTCCCGATGGGCCTCCACGCTCGCCGGGAGCGGCGCGAGCCCCTGAATCGCCTCGCCGGCCCGGGGGAGGGAGTACTGGAGGCCGGGCAGCATTTCGAGCGCGTCCTCGTCCAGCTCGTCAGGTTCGGCCGCGATCCGCTCGAGGCGCGCGAGCGCGCCCGTGAGGTCGTTCCACAGCCCGTCGAGCGCTGTCGCGTATTGCTCCCGGGTGGCCCCTGCGTACGTCACGGCCGCCTCCGGATGATATCGAGGAAAGCTGTAGATTCCGCGCGGTGGGAGGCTCCACCGTTCGCACACCCGAGGAGTTCGAGGCGACGCTTCGCACGTACGGCTCGGAGCGCGCCGAGGAGGCGCGCGCCGTTCGCGTCGGCGAGAAGGAGCGCTCCGAAGCGGCGGCGATCGTCGCCCGCTACGCAGATCTCTTCACGCGGGAGCAGCTCGATCGTCTGCAAGCGCACGAGGACGAGGAGGCGGACGACGTCGAGCGCGAGCGCTTCCACCGCCTGCGGAAGTCGTGCGAGGGCGGACTGCTCGCACGCGAGCTCGTCCACCTCCAGGACGAGGTGGAGAACGAGCTCTTGGCGATCCGCGTCGAGTACCGGGGCGAGGAGATGCCGCTGCGGAACGCCCAGGCGAAGCTCGCCGTCCTCGACGCGTACGACGAGCGCGAGGAGCTGGGCAAGATCCACGCCGACGCGACAGCGACGATGAACGAGCGCCGGCTCGACGTCGCTCGCGCCGCGGAGAAGATGCGCGCGGAGCTGAGCGGGATCGCGGATCCCGTCGAGCGTTCCGAGGACGACAAGGGCATCTCGCTCCGGCAGCTCGCCGAGGTGCTTCCGGACGGCAGCGCGCTCGTCGAGGACTCCTTCGTGGAGATGCGGGAGCGATGGCTCGATCGCATCCTCGGCCCGGAGCGTCCTGCGAGCCCGGCGGCCTATCACGCCGCCTACGTGCGGCGGTTGTCGCCGCTCACGGACGTCTACTCGAAGGAACGGGCGACGGAGGTCTGCCTCGCGACGCTGACGGAGCTCGGCTTCGACCTCGCGAACGACCAGAACATCCGCACCGACCTCGAGGACCGCCCGCAGAAGACGCCGCGCCCGTGCGTGATCCCGGCCGATCCGCCGTTCGTCGTCCACCTCATCACCCGGGCGCAGGGCGGGCTCCCCGACTACCAGGGCTTCCTCCACGAGGCCGGTCACGCGCTGCACTACGCGGGATGCGACCCGGATCTCCCGTACACGTTCCGCGCGCTGTCGCGCGATCACGCGCTGACCGAGATCTACTCGTTCCTCATCGAGTCGATCACCCGCGAGCCCGGCTGGCACGAGCGGCACTTCGACCTGTCGCCCACCCAGGCCGCCGAGAACGCCGAGGCGACGATCTTCCTCCACTCGTTCCTGTTCAGGCGCTACGTCGCGAAGTTCCTCTTCGAGCTGGACTTCTGGTCTCGCTTCCCCGAGGACGGGGGCACGTCGGAGGGGTACGCCGACCGGCTGACGGAGGCGACCGGCTATGTCTACCGCGCCGACGGGTTCGTCGCCGACATGGACGCCGGTTTCTACTCCGCCGACTACCTCCGGGCGTGGATTCGGTCGGCGCAGGTGCGCACGTACCTGTTGACGGAGGTCGGGGACGACTGGTGGCGCAACCCGACCACGGGCGACCTCCTGCGGAAGCTCTTCTGGGAGGGCACGGAGCCGACGAGCGAGGGCGTCGCCGGCCAGCTCGGTTTCAACCCGCTCGATCTCCGCCCACTCGTGTCGGAGCTCAAGGGCGAGACCGAATCGCTCGGCGCGGCACTGTAAGCCTCGCGTAAAGCCCAGTCCGCAACTCCTTGACCGGGGGTAGGGTCGTCACGTACGTCGTCCGATAGCGGTACCACGGACCAAGGAGGAACCATGCAGTACCGAGCATTTGTCGCCGCAGCGCTTGCCGCCGTGGTCGGGGTGCCGATCGCGCTTGGCGCGCCGGCCAAGAAGCCGCCGACGGGACCAGGCTGTAAGCCGGCCGTGTCGGTGATTCTCAAGGGCACGCTCACGAGCGATCCTGAGTTCGCCGGTGCGGGGACATTCACGATGAACACCACCGGCGGGAACAAGGCCGGCAAGGTGTTCGTCGGAGGCGCAGCCGAGACGATCACCGTTGGTGCCGGCACGAAGATCCGGCGCCAGGGTGGCCCGAAGCTCGTCGCGTCGCTCGAGTCAGGGGACCGCGCCGTCGTGCACCTGAAGGCGTGCAAGGCCGCTCTTCCGCTCGACGCCGCGGAGCTCACGGCGCTGACTGCATTGCGGGTCAACGCCAAGGCACCTGCCGCGTAGCGCAGACAGACAGTTCGTAGCGCACAAAGGATCTCACCTGAGATCCTTTGTGTGTGGTCCGCTCCACGATCGCGATTGCTCTCAGCCTCGCCGGCGTCGCCTGCGGCCTGACGCTTGTCTATCTCTCGATGCGCGCGGTGATGGACGTCGGCGGCTTCTGCGCGGAGGGCGGCCCATTCGAGATCGAGACCCACTGCCCGCAAGGCGTGCCGGGCGTCATGGTGGGCGCACTCCTCGGAGGCATCGTCCTCGCGTTCGTCTACGTGGGATTGGCCGTCTGGAAGGGGATTCCGAGCTTCGCCATGCTGGTGTGGCCGGCCCTCTTCCTGTCACTCGGCTGGAACTTCCTCGAGTACGCGTTCGACCCGCCGGGCACGGGTGGGGGCGTCGTGTGGGGCTGGCTCATCTGCGGGATCGTCTTCATGCTCATGGGCGGGCTGCCCCTGCTCGTCATGCTGCCGGCGACGATTCGCGGATTCACGCGCGAACAGAAGCCGCCTCGCGGCTGGCCGGTCGGGATGCCGCTAGCCCAGATGCAGCGTGTCGCGGCCCTGGTGCAGCCGTCGACGGCGACGCGGGCCGGCATGGTGGACGAGCTCGAGCGGCTGGCGAAGCTCCACGACCGTGGCGCGCTCACCGATGACGAGTACGCGGCCGCGAAGGCGAGGCTCCTGTGAGCGCCGGCCTGCGCTTCTACTGGTTCGTCGTGCAGGCCGCCGCGGTGGCGGGCGGCATCTACGCCGGCTGGTGGCTCTTCAACTGGGCCACATAGCCACGGACGCGAGAGAGGCGCATACGGGATTCGAACCCGTGCCGCCGCCGTGAGAGGGCGGTGTCCTAGGCCACTAGACGAATGCGCCCGGCGTTTCCGATTCTAGCGTCAGCTGCACGGGCCGAACGAACACTCCCTGCGGGCTCGAGTGGGGATAGCTGTCCGTGAGCACGAACGCGTACGCGGACAGCTGCGCCGAGTAGCCGAGCGAGTACGCGATCGCGGTCTGAAGCCCGTCCGGCATCCGGCCGCGGACGAGCGCGACGAACCAGCCGAGGAACGCCGCCACGAATGCGACACCGCTGGCGGCGCTCGACACCAGCGCGGCAGGGATCATCAGCGGCAGCCTGAAAAGCGTGATCCACCGGCTCTGCCGCGCGAACGGGTCGATGCGAATGTCCAGCGGGTAGCTGCCGGCCGTGCCGACGAAACCGGGGAACGGGTTGCCCGCGACGTAGAGGAACGCCATCACATGCGTCCCGTAGCGGATGTACGCGGAGAGGAAGCGCGCTAGCGGCCGCGGTGAGCGGCCGATCGCGAGCGCCGAGAACCAGTTGGCGATCGACGCAAGAACCGCGGCGATCGTCCAGAGGATGAGCCAGA
>JBKJWA010000221.1:0-5848 GCA_046716705.1 Gaiellaceae bacterium | reverse complement strand
TTACAAGGATTCCTCTACAAGCTATATCGGGGGGGCGGGCCCGGTGGGGCGGGGCGCCGCGAACCCGGCTCTTTTCTCACTCAAGGGCTTCGCACTTCCTGTCGATGAGACGACTGTGGAAGCTGGCGCCCGCGACCTCACGGCTCCGCAGGGCCCGGCACTCGCCTCTCGGTCGGGAAGCTGGACGCTCGCGCTCTACGGCACAGCGATCTTCCTTGCCGCCGCGCTCGTCTTCGCCATCCAGCCGATGGTCGCGAAGATGCTCCTGCCGCAATTCGGTGGCACGCCGGCCGTCTGGATCGTGTCGCTCGTCTTCTTCCAGACGGTGCTCTTGTGCGGGTATGCGTTCGCCCACTTCTCGCTTCGGCTCCTGGGGGTGCGCCGGCAGTCTCTGCTCCAGCTCGGCCTGTTGCTGATTCCGCTCGCCGTGCTGCCGATCGCGGTCGCGGCGGACGCGGGACCGGGTGACAACCCTAACCTCGGCCTGCTGTGGGCGCTTGCGGCGGGGGCCGGCCTGCCATTCCTCGTCGTCACGACTGCGAGCCCCGTTCTCCAGCGATGGTTCTCGGCCTGCGGGGACGCCGCGTCGCTGGATCCGTACTTTCTCTACGCGGCCGGCAACGCCGGCAGCTTGCTCGGACTGCTCGCATATCCCGTCCTCATCGAGCCGCTGCTGACGCTGCCCGAGCAGGCAAGGCTGTGGGCGGTGGGCTACGCCCTCTTCGTCCTCCTCGCCGCTCTCTGCACCCTCCGACTGCTCACCACTCCAGCGCCCGCCTCGGTGGCGGTGGAGACTCAGGACGCGGCACCTCCCATCGCCCGCCTCACGGCTCTCCGCTGGATCGGCATGGCTGCGCTGCCGTCCGCCCTGATGATCGCCACGACGAGCCACCTGTCGACGGACATCGCGGCCGTCCCGCTGCTCTGGGTGATCCCACTGGCGCTCTACCTGCTGAGCTTCATCGTCGCCTTCGCACGGAGCTCCCCGTTCTCGCTGCGAGCGATCAGCTGGGCAACCGTCGTCACCTCGCTCCTCGTCCTCGCCTCGCTCATGCCCATGGTGCGACTGCCCATCTGGGCGGTCGTCGTCATCCACGGCGCTAACCTCTTCTTCGTCGCGCTGCTCGTGCACCGGCGATTGGCGCTCGAGCGCCCTCCCGCGGAGCGCCTCACCCACTTCTACCTCCTCATGTCGCTCGGCGGCGTGTGCGGTGGCGTGTTTGCCGCCCTCGTGGCGCCGGCCGTCTTCTCGACGATCGCCGAGTACCCGATCACGATCGTCCTCGCGCTGCTCCTTCGGCCAGGCCCGCGCCGTCCGCGGCCCGGCACCGGATTCCTGCGCAGAAACGCCGACGTGCTGCTGCCCTTTGCGCTCCTCGCGGCCGTCCTCGTCGCCGCGAAGGCGACGCCCGAGGGCGGGGTCGGCCCCGTACTGCTCGCCGTGCTGCTGTTCTCCGCGGTGGCGGCGCTCGCACTCTTCGCGGCGCGCCCGGTTCGTTTTGCCCTGGGCGTGGGCGCGCTACTGCTGATCGCGACCTTGCCGCCGACGTCGCTGCACTCCGAGCGTACGTTCTTCGGCGTCTTGCGGGTCGAGGAAGACGGCCAACGGCACGTGCTCGTGAGCGGGACGACGGTGCACGGCGCACAGAGCTTCGCTCCCGGGCAACGCCGCGAGCCCGCCAGCTACTACGTTCGGGAAGGCCCGCTCGGCCAGCTCTTCACCGCCCTGGACGGACGCGCCAAGAGCGTCGCCGTCATCGGGCTCGGCGCCGGCGGAGCATCCGTCTACGGGCGTGCCGGCGAGCGCTGGACCTTCTACGAGATCGACGAGGCGGTCGCCCGGATCGCGTCGAACCCTCGCTACTTCACGTACCTGCGCGACTCGAAGGCAGATATCCGCGTCGTCCTCGGCGACGGGCGGCTGAAGCTCTCCGAGGCGCCCGACGGCTCGTTCGACCTGTTCGTGCTCGACGCGTTCAGCTCCGACTCGGTGCCGATGCACCTGCTCACGCGCGAGGCGATGGAGCTGTACCTCCGCAAGCTGAGCCCCGACGGCCTCATGGCGTTCCACATCTCGAACCGGTACCTCGACCTCCAGCCCGTGGTCTCCGGCAACGCCCGGTCGCTCGGCCTACCCGGCCTCTCGCAGGCCTACGCCGTCACGCCGGCCGCGGCCAGCGAGGGAGCCAAGAGCTCGATCTGGGTCCTCGTTGCGCGGAACGAGGCTGCGCTAGGGAAGCTCGCGAACGACCCGCGCTGGAAGCCGCTCGACACGGGGCCCGGGCAGCCGGTCTGGACGGACGAGTTCTCGAACATCCTGAGCGTCATCCGCTGGTTCAGCTGAGCGGGCGCCCGAGCCCCCGCAAGGCTCGATACCATGGCGCTGGGCCGGCCGCCTCCCGGCCCTAAGGGGCGGGGTTCCGCTCTCCCCAGAGCCCTGTCTCGGAGGCCCTGTCGATCGCTATCGGCGGGGCCTCTTCTTTCGAGGTGGCGGTACTCTGAACGTGCGCGGAGAGGTGTCCGAGTTGGCCGAAGGAGCGCGACTGGAAATCGCGTGCGTGCCCAAAAGGTGCGTCGAGGGTTCGAATCCCTCCCTCTCCGCTTTCGCGCCCGAAAGTCTCTCGACTTTCAGGCGATCGGTGTTCTCCGAGAGCTGTAGTGAGCCGCGACCGCCATGTCGGTCGCGGCCGCGACGTGGCTGGCCCGAAGCCTCCTACGAGCCGGCAGCCGCGGAGACGTAGACGGCGACCTCGGTGATCTCCTCCTCGGTGAGCACGCCCTCGAAGGGCGGCATGACGCCCTGGCCGTTCGTCACCCTCTCCACCACGAGCGCCTCGGCGGGCTGTGACTGATCGAGGTCGGGACCGACGGTGCCGGTCGTTCCGGCATCGGCCAGCGTGTGGCAGCTCCCGCAGTTCTCCGTGAAGACCACCCTGCCCACGGGGTCGCTGCCGGCGGCGCCCGTCTCCGTCGGCGCAGGTGGCGGCGCCGGTTCCGCGGGCTCAGTCTCGGTGACGTGCGGCTCGCCGCCTGCCTCGTGCTCCGATTCCTTCGCCACGAAGTAGATCGTCAGCATCATCCCAACGGTGAACGCCGCGCACGCCGCGATGAACCAGCCCATGTGTCCGGCCGGGAAGTTGGGCCGGTAGCGGGGGACCAGCATCGCGCAGAGGAGCGCGAACACGACGAAGGCTGCAGCTGCAAGGGCGAGCCCGAGCTTCTGGTTCGACGAGAGCGCCAGCAGCACGGCTGCGGACGCTACCAGGAGGATCTTCGAGCCGCACCCTGCTCGGAGAGGCGGCGGAGGCCCTCCTCGAACGTCACCGGGCGCGGGTCAGCTTTGGCTGCCGCGCGCGCATCTCGCTCCCATTCCGCGAGGCGTTCCGACTCGCGCTCGAGCCTCGCGCGCCAGGCCGACAGGCGCCTACGTTCCTCCTCCAGGCGAGCGTCGGCGTCCCGAATGCGCTGGGCGGCAGCGGCGAGCTCGGCCTCACGGGCGGCGAGACGCTCCTCGAGAGCCTCCGCGTCGTTCGCCCTGCGCTCGAGATCCTCGTCGAGTGCTCCTGCGTTGACGGCGGCCTCGCGCAGGGCGGCCTGAAGCCGCTCGATCTCGGCGGCGCTCTCCGCGCGCACACGCTCGCGCTCGCGCCGCAGGCCCCGCTCGAGATCGCGCAAGCGGTCGACCTCGGCGCTCAGCCGCGCGATCTCCCGTTGTTCGGCAGAGTCCGCTGCCACGGCGCGATCTTAGAAGCTAGGCGGCCCTGCGCAGGTCTCGTGGATCGGCTCGGTCGGATTCGGCGTCGGTCGCTTCGGGGTCAGTGCGGCGCTCGATCGCCCCCAGCCCGCGGCCGATGAGCCATCCACCGACGACGGCGAGGATCATCCAGGCCACGACGACGATCGCGACCAACGCGATCCATTCAGGCATAACCCAGGCACGGTAACCCGCGGCCCGGACGGAACTACGCGGGCTTTCGCGCCTTGACGATCGCGGCGTGCATGCCGTCCACGGCCTCGTGGGTGAACTCGACGGATACGTCCTCGAGACCCGCCTCCGCGAGGCCAGCCTCGTACTCGCTCTTCGAGAGAGCTCCCGCGATGCAACGGCACCAGCTGCCCCGCTCGGCGCGCTCGTCGGATGAGAGGCGGTCCTCGGCGACGACATCCGAGACGCCGACACGGCCTCCCGGCTTCAGCACTCGCCCGATCTCGGCCAGCACCGCCTGCTTGTCGACGGAGAGATTGATGACGCAGTTCGAGATCACAACGTCAACCGAGCCCGCGGGCAGCGGGATCTCCTCCATGTGGCCCTTGAGGAACACGGCGTTGCGAGCTCCAGCCTCGTCGGCGTTTCGCTGGGCGAGCTCGAGCATCTCGTCGGTCATGTCGAGGCCGTACGCCCTCCCGGTCTCCCCCACGCGCCGCGCGGAGAGGATGACGTCGATGCCGCCCCCGGAGCCGAGGTCGAGAACGGTCTCACCCTCACGGAGGTCGGCCACCGCCGTGGGATTGCCGCAACCGAGCGAGGCGAGCACGGCCGCCTCGGGGAGATCGCTGCGCTGCTCGGCTTCGTACAGCGCGTTGCCGAAACGTGCGCCGGTGTCCTTGTCGGGGCAGCAGCTCCTCGCGTCGCCCGAGATGACGGCCAGTGCGGACTCCGCATACCGGCGCCGGACCTCCTCACGCACCTCGTTCATCAGCAGCACGCTCCTTTCAGGTCGGCGACGGCCGCCAGCCTGTCGACGGCGTCGCTGTTGAGGGTGAAGTACGCCCAGCGGCCGCGCTGCTCGCGCTCGAGCAGGCCGGCGTCGGTGAGCTTCTTCAGGTGGTGGCTGACGGTCGGCTGCGAAAGGCCGACCTCGGGCTCGAACTCACATGCGCAGCATGTGCCGCCACAGCGATCGATCTGCTGGACGATCTTCACCCGCGCCGGATCGGCGAGCGCCCCGAACAGCGCCGCCGTCCTCTCCGCATCTCCTAGCAACGTATCGATACTTGTCAATGTATCAGACGCTGTAGTCTCAGCCGCACGTGAAGGGGGTCGCCGTCATCGCGGCATCGCTTGCTCTCGCGTCTGCGCCGCAGGCGCTCGCCTTCGACACGTCCCCGCACTTCGACATCACGGGCGACGCGCTCTCCGCGGAAGGCGTGGGCCGCGACGCCGTCCGGCTCGCGCAGGTCAGCAACTGGTTCAACGACCTGTACGTCAACGCGAAGGCGACTCCCGCGAGCGGCCACGCGCCGTGGTGGAAGACGCTGCTCGGCGCCCGCTGGTACCTCGGTGAGATCGAGAACTGGAACTCGCTCACGGTCAAGTCGGCGACGAAGATGCACTTCGACTCCCACCAGGGCGGCTGGGGATACCGGCAGAAGCAGGACCTCGAGCACGAGTGGAACCGGTTGCTGGAGATGAACGTCCGCCTGTGCAGAGAGGGGCTCCGAACGGGAAAGCCGGCGTTCTGCCTGATCGCGCTCGGGGCCAGCCTGCACCAGGTCCAGGACTTCTACGCGCACTCGAA
Organism: Gaiellaceae bacterium; assembly: GCA_046716705.1. Classification (GTDB taxonomy): domain Bacteria; phylum Actinomycetota; class Thermoleophilia; order Gaiellales; family Gaiellaceae; genus PALSA-612. The sequence goes on along the minus strand of JBKJWA010000221.1, from coordinate 329 downwards.
CTGGGTCGAGCCGCGGTTCGGCACGCTCCCCGGTTACGACGGCCCGGGCTGGGAGGAGCAGAAGCGCGGCATTGCTCCAACGTGGTTCGACCTGCCTGTCGCCGTGCGCGATCCTGCCAAGTCGCGTGCGTACACGAACGGGAACGCGAAACCGATCGACTACAACGATCGTCTCTGGAACCGCGGCCACGGCCACTGGAAGTCGGACAGCAACAAGCACCTCGGTACGCGAATGAACAAGGACTGGCCCGGTCGGCCCCGCTACCTCGAGTCATACATGGCCTCGTACTTCGCGACGCGGCAGTGGGTCGAGGCGGTCCGGCGCGCCG
>JBKJWA010000220.1:0-5481 GCA_046716705.1 Gaiellaceae bacterium | reverse complement strand
AGGGAAGCGGCGGCTTCGGACTTCCGTTCGGCGGCGATCCGGAGGATCTCCTGCGTGGCCTGCGCGAGTTCGCCGAGCAACAGGCGGAGTCGGTGGCAGAAGCGCAGCGCGAGCAGTTCGCGACCCTCACGCTCAACACCGCCGTCGACCTGACGTCCGCCGCGCTCGGTCAGATCCAGGCCAAGGGCACGGTCGACGAGCAGGCGGTCGCGCTGCGCGACGCCATGCGCGTGCTCTTCCCGGAGGCCGTCGCGCTCGTCTCGGCAGCTCGCCAGGGCTTCATGCGAGAAACCTAGGAGTCAGGCGAGAAGCGAGTAGCCGCCGTCGACGACGAGGACCTGCCCGCGGATCATCTCGGCCCCCGGCGAGCAGAGGAAGCAGACTGCGCCGGCGACGTCGCCGGGCTCGACGAGACGGCCCGCGGGCGTCCGCGCGAGCGACCAGGAAAGCATCTGCTCGCGGTTCGGAAACGCGTCGAGCGCGTCGGTCTCGACGACCCCAGGCGAGACGGCGTTCACGCGGATGCCACGCGGGGCAAGCTCGACGGCGAGGTGCCTGACGATCGACTCGAGCGCCGCCTTCGACGCGCCGACGAGGACGTAGTTCTCGAGCACGCGCTGGGAGCCGAGGCTGGAGAGCGCGACGATCGACGACCCGGCTTCCATCGTCGGGACGGCTGCGCGGGCGAGCGCCAGCAGCGCCCGGGCGTTCGCGGACATCGTCCAGTCGAAGTGCTTGTCCTCTGTCTCGAGCGCCGGCCGCGCGACGCCGGTCGCCGCGTTGTGGACGAGGACGTCGAGCGGGCCGAGCGCCTCGACCTGCTCCGCGACCTTGCCGGACGAGACGTTTCCGCGGACGAGCGTGACGTCCGCGCCGAGCGCCTCGATCCCGGCAGCGGCTTCCTCGGCCGCTCTGTCGTTGCGCAGATAGCCGATTGCGACTCGAGCCGCGCCGAGCTCGGCGAACCGGCGTGCGATCTCGCGGCCGATTCCGCGAGAGCCGCCAGTGACGAGCACCGACTTGCCCTCGAAGGTCATCGACGCTTCGGCAGCGGATCCGAGGCGGGGGCGGTGCTCGGAATCCCGTCCCAGCCGATCCGGCTGCGCGGCTCCGGCTCGCCGTCCTCGGCCTTCGACGACGCGTGTCCCAGGCGGTCGAGCAGCTCCATCTGCTCTTCGCCGTAGCGTCGCGTCGGGTGATCGGCAGGCAGGCCCTCGATCAGCTCGAGCACGCGGGCGCGCAGCTGGTATGCGAAGTGCGGCGTCGCGGCGCCGACGAGCCGGTCGATCTCCTGGAGGGTCGCGTCGGCCACGGTGGGGAATCTACCGCTCGGTAGGGTCGCGTGAATGGTGCGGCACCTGCGATCCACCGAGGCGATCCTCGTGCTGACGGTGGTGATCTGGGCATTCAACGTCACCGTCACGAAGTACATCCTCGGCGAGGGTTTCCAGCCGCTTTCGTTCGCTGCCGTCCGCTACGGGCTCGCAGCGCTGGCGTTCATCGCGATCACGCTCTTCCTCGAGCACTCGCTGCGGGTCGGCGGCCGTCGCAGCCTCGGCCAGGTGGGGATCGCGGTCGTGGCGCTCTTCGTCAACCAGATCTGCTTCGTGTATGCGCTCGAGTTCACAACCGCCACGACCGTCTCGCTGCTCATCGGAACGATGCCGATCATCGCGGGGGTGCTCGGGACAGTCACCGGGCTCGAGCACGTGTCGCCGCGCTTCTGGCTCGCGGCGAGCGTGTCCGGTGCGGGTGTGGTGCTGGTCGCGCTGGGCTCGGGGGGCGACGTGTCGGGCGAGCTGGGCGGAATCCTTCTCGCGCTCGGCATGGTGGCCACCTGGTCGGTGTACTCGGTCGCCGTCGCGCCGCTCATGCGGACGTACTCGCCGTATCGCATCAGCACGCTCGTGATCGGAGTGACATCGGTCGGACTGGCCCTCGTGGGTGGCCGGCAGCTTTCCGAGCAGGACTGGGGCCTCGGGTGGCTCGTGTGGCTCGGCCTCGCGTTCGCCGTCGTCGGGCCGCTCGTGCTGACGACCGTGCTGTGGTTCACGGCGGTGCACCGGGTCGGGCCAGCGCGGGCAACGCTCGTCGTGAACCTCCAACCGTTCATCGGCGCCATCTTCGCCGTCATTCTCCTCTCCGAGCCGCTCTCTGCCATGCAGGTTGCCGGCGGCGTGCTCATCGGCGTGGGGCTCCTGCTCGCGGGCCGTCGGGGGGCGGTTCCTGCACCAGCGGAGTAAGATCCGACCGTGGCGCACGACGACTTCATGCCGATCGAGGGCTGGGATCACATCGAGCTCTGGGTCGGCAACGCGAAGCAGTCGGCGTACTTCTACGAGCACGCGCTCGGCTTCACGCCCGTGGCGTACGCGGGGCCGGAAACGGGTGTCCGCGACCGGGCGTCCTACGTGCTCGAGCAGGGCCATATCCGCCTCGTCGTGACGAGCGGCTTGCGGGCGGACAGCGAGGTGGCGCGCTTCTGTCACGCGCACGGTGATGGCGTGAAGGACGTCGCGCTCACCGTCCCGAGCGCGTCGGAGGCCTACCGGCAGGCGGTGCAGCGCGGCGGTGTGTCCGTGAAGGAGCCGCACTGGGCCGAGGACGAGCACGGACGCGTCGAGCTCGCAGCGATCGGCACCTACGGCGAGACGGTGCACACGTTCGTCAACCGCTCCGAATACGAAGGCCCGTACCTGCCCGGCTACGAGCCCCTCGCGGACAACGGCGCCACGGGGAAGGGAGTCGGGCTGCGCGCGGTCGACCACGTCGTCGGCAACGTCGAGCTCGGGCGGATGAACCACTGGGTCGAGTACTACGAGAAGACCATGGGAATGACGGAGATGCTCCATTTCTCCGACGAGGACATCTCGACCGAGTACTCGGCGCTCATGTCGAAGGTGATGACGGGCAGCCACGGGAAGATCAAGTTCCCGATCAACGAGCCGGCCGAAGGGCGGCGGAAGAGCCAGATCGAGGAATACCTCGACTTCTTCGGCGGCCCTGGCGTCCAGCACATCGCGATGCTGTCCGCCGACATCTGCGCGACCGTCGACGAGCTACGCCGTCGCGGCATCCGCTTCCTCGACACCCCGGACACGTACTACGAGGAGGCCGAGTCGCGGGTGGGGGAGATCGACAAGAGCTGGGAGGACGTCCGGCGCCTGAAGATCCTCGCCGATCGCGACGACGACGGCTACCTGCTCCAGATCTTCACGAAGCCGGCGCAGGACCGGCCGACGATGTTCTTCGAGGTGATCGAGCGGCACGGAGCACGAGGCTTCGGCCAGGGGAACTTCAAGGCGCTGTTCGAGGCCATCGAGCGCGAACAGGCGCTGCGCGGGAACCTCTAGCGCTTCGTGCCGCTGGCGCAGACGCAGTACGTCCGCAGTGGGGACGCGGATATCGCCTACCAGGTGGGTCGGGCATCGTGTTCGAGGAGCGCGGCGAGCACGACCTCAAGGGCGTCCCCGACCGCTGGGCGCTGTACGCCGCCGTCGGCTAAGACGCGGCCGCGAGCAGCGCCTCGGCCTCGCGGATATAGCGGGTTGCTCCCACGGAGCGCCAAAACGCAAGGGACTTCTGAAGCTGCTCGTCGGCTTCCGCGCGGCGGCCCTCGGAGACGAGCTGCTCCGCGGCCCGCATCCGCGCCAGTGACTCGAGCATCGTGTCACCGATGTCACCGAGGATCTCAGCCGCTACGACGAAGTCCCGCCGTAACACGGCGCGTGCTGCATCGACCCATCTCGTCTGTGTGCTGCGTTCGAGCTGCTCGGCAAGCTCCTCGACGCGACCGAGCTCCTCTGCGACGAGAGCGAGATCCACGAGTCCGATCATTCCGATGGTTTCCGCACCCCGTAGCGCCTCATCCGCAGCAGGCCGTGCTTCATCGGGCCTCCCAGCCTCGACGAGGAGGCGAGCGCAGCCCGAAAACCACGGAACGCGTTGCTGGGAATCTCCGGCTGCCCGCGCCAAGGGCACGACTTGGCGTACGTCATCGAGTGCGCCGTCGACGTCATTTCGCGCCAGCCGTATGACCGCACGATTGAGGCGCATTCCGCCTTCGTGGTAGTGCGGCTCTCCGGCTTCACAGGCAGCTAGAAACTCCTCGATGGGCGGGAGCGCGTCGTCCCAGGAGCCCGTTCGGTAGAGCTGCCACAGGTACACGTTCCGCGAAAACCTGCCGAGAGCCGCCAGTCCGAGGCGGTCGGCGTGTGCGATCGCCTCCTCCATGAGCTCGAGGGCGCGACGAAGGTCGCCGAGAGCCATCACCGAGACACTGAGATTGTTGAATGCTCGTGCAACGTCTGGGGAACCCGCCGCGGAGGCGAGCTGGATCGCCCGCTCGAGGTCCTGGACCCCTGAGGCGTCGCCCATGTTCACCCTTGCGGTGCCGACGTTGACGAGCGCGTGCGCCTGGAGCCCTCGAAGGCCGAGCTGCTCGGCCATGGCGAGCGCCTCTCCACCGATTCGAATCGCCTCCTCGCTTGCGCCGGCGAGCATACGGTAGCGCGCGACCTGGCTGACGACATGCGCCTTCGCGGGCGACGGCGGGAGATCTCTGACGAGGGCGCGCGCGCGCTCCAGGTGCTCGGACACCCGCTCCTTGTTTCCGCGGTGCCACCAGAGCTCCGCGAGCAGCGCGTCCGCCTCTGCCGCCAGCTCGAGCCTCCCCGCCGCGAGCGCAGCGTCGTGGGCGTCCTCGAGCGCTTGCTGTGTCCTCTCATCCCCCTGTGCGATGTACGTACGTGCGAGCTTGAAGAGAAGCTCCGGCCACTCGGCGTTGTCGCGTGGCCAGGGCCCGATCGCGAGCTCGTAGTAGCGCGCGGCCGCGGTGAATGCGTTGAGCGAGAAGGCGCGGTCGCCCGCCTCGCGGAGAGCAATCCGCCCTTGCGCGGCCAACGATGCCGTGTCCTGCCCGGAGGCACGGGCATAGTCGAGAGCAGCGGCGTAATGGTGGGCGAGCAGCTCTGAGTGGTCCTCGATCCTGCCCAGCGACTCGATCCACTCGGCCGCTGCGCGGTGCTTGTCGGCGCGCTGCGCCCGGGGTATCTGCTCGTAGGCAACCTCGCGAACGAGCGCGTGGCGGAACGAGTACTCCGTCTCGCCGGCGACCGCCGATCGTCGCTCCCGGCGGACGAACTCGTTGCGCTCGAGTGCATGGAGCCGCTCTTCGAGGCGCCAGCGCTCGCCGCCGAGTGCACCCAGCCAGAACGTCCTACCCACCGCCGCCGCGTCCTGGAGCAACTCCTTCTCCTCGGCGGACAGCGTGTCGAGTCGGGCGGCGATGATGCCCTGCACTGTCTCGGGCAGGACGACGTCATCCGGGCGAGACGTCAACATCCGGGTGAACTCCTCTGCGTAGAGCGGGTTACCGCCGGCGTGCTCGAGCAGCCGGGCCTGGAGGTCGGCGTCGACGACCGAGCTGCCGAGCAGGGCGTGCAGCAGGGCCGCCGTCTCGTCTCCGGAGAGGGCTGAGAG
>JBKJWA010000219.1:0-3712 GCA_046716705.1 Gaiellaceae bacterium | reverse complement strand
GGCGACAACCGCTTTACCTTCAATTGGTCGCCGCTGACGACGACGCTGACGCTGCGCTACGACTCGAGCCCGTCCGGCCCAGGCGTCGATGCCACGGTCACGCTCGTTGCCCGCAGCACTGCCTTCGACATGCGGCTCGAGCTCGAATCGGACGTCGAGTACCCGCTCTCCGGGACGCTGTTTCCCGCCGACCTGCTCCTGCCCGCGGACCTCGTGAGCGGCGCCTACATGCCGACGTTCCTGCCGGGCACGCGCCTGCTCCCCGGCTTCTTCAAGGGGCCGCACCGCAACGTCGAGACGTACCCGTCGCGCTGGGCGTTCGCCGATTACCTCTCCGCCGACGTCGGGAAAGGGCACGTCGCCGTCTACTCGGTGAACCCGGCGCCGAAGGTCATTGCACCGGTCGACATCGGCTTCGTGCGCCACCCCGAGGGCGCTCCCTGCGGAGGGCCGGTTGCGTGCGCCACGCACGTCTTCCAGACATGGGTGGAGCGCGGACAGAAGTGGACAAGCCCGATCGTCAGGGTGCGTGTCGGCGGCACGGTGGAGCAGTCGCTGGCGGGCTATCGCGACGACAACGGCATCGACGACTTCCCGTCACTCGCGGACAAGGTCGGCACGAGGCTCGAGAAGCTCGTCCGCGCGCCGCTCATCAAGGCGGATCTCTGGAAGGGCTTGCCCGAGTTCAAGGCCTGGCCGCAATCTCTGTCGCAGCTGCCGTCACCTGCGCTCGTGCACCCGGTGGCGTTCCAGTCGGGCGGTTTCGACGAGGCCCATCCTGACTTCCTGCCGCCCGACCCGCGCTGGGGGTCGAACGCCGACTTCAACGGCATGGCTTCTAGCGCCCGCTCGCTCGGGCAGCTCGTGATGCCGTATCTCAACGTCAGCTGGTGGGACACGACGGCGCCGAGCGTGCAAGCGCTTCCCGCGCCGCTCGAGCCGAAGGACATCGCCGTCCAGAACCTCCGCGGCAATCCTGTTACCGAGCAGTTCGGCTCGCATGACGGGTACGTCGTCTCGCCGCACGCACCCGCCGTGCGAAAGCGGATCGAGGGCGTCTTCGAGGAGTGGAAGACCCAGGTACCTGCCGACTGCCTGTTCTTCGACCAGATCGGCGCGCGGCCATGGCGGCGCGACTTCAACCCGGTGGCGCCGACGCCGCTCGCGTACTACGACGGTTGGCTCTCGCTGTTCGCGCCGTACGCCGGCCGCTGCCTGATGGCCGAGGATGGCTGGGACCGGCTCGCGGCGACGTTCTCAGGCTTCCACGGCGGCATCCTCCAGATGTCGCGCCAGTTCGAGTGGCCGAACGACCGCTGGGGGCAGGGCAACTGGGAGCCGTACCCGATCGCCGGCCTCCTGTTCGGGGACAAGGTGCTCATGTACCAGCACGACCTCTACGAGCCGACGATGACGATCGACCCAGAGACGCTGCTGTTCAACGTCGCCTTCGGCTTCGTCCTCTCGTACGCCTGGGACGGTGAGCGCGATGAGGCCTCGCTCACGAGCCCGTGGGCGACGCTGGTCGGTCAGGTGCAACGCACGCTCGGCCCGCACTATGCCGGCAAGAGGCTCATCGGTTTCCGGGAGGTCGCACCGGGCGTGACGGAGACGGTGTTCGAAGGAGGCTTCCGTGTCCTCGCCAACTGGGGCAAGCAGGCTGTCGAGGTGGATGGCGCGTTGCTGGCGCCGCACGGCTTTCGTGCGCGGACCGCGGCCGGCGACGTGCTGGCGGCGACGCTCGGCTTCGCCTGGGGCGGCGTGTCCTTTCCCGGCGGCGCCCGCTAGTCTGGTCCCACCCGCCGGAGTAGCTCAGCTGGTAGAGCAGCTGATTTGTAATCAGCAGGCCGTGGGTTCGAGTCCCTCCTCCGGCTCTCTTGTCTCGCCGTCCGGCGCGTCGTGCAGGATCGGCGTTTGACAGCGCGAACGGATGGTGGTACGAACCGTCGACAAACACCGATCAGGAGGACGCATGAAGCGATTTTCGATAGCGCTCGCGGCGCTCATGGCAGCGGCGCTCATGGCAGGCGGCGTGCTGGTGGCGGCGACGGCGAATGACGGCCCGTCAGTGGCTATCTCCGACACGGATGCCGGCAACATCTGCAACATCGCCTACACCGAGAGCGAGAGCAGCGAGACAATAAACACCCCGGACGAGCTGATCAGCTCGATCACGTTCTCGAAGACCTGCCACGGCCCCGTGCGCTTCGAGTTCACGAGCGAGACGAACAGTACGAGCAGCACCGTCGCTGGCACTGTCAGCCTCGACGCGCACGCGACTTGCGTCCAACCGGTGGCGGTCCCGCACACGTGCCACACGGGAAACTTCCTCGATGGTGAGCCCGACAGTGTTCAGTTCCTGGCCGGACAGACAAATGAAGAGTCGAACGCGGCCGACTTCTGGATGTCGGACGTGCCGCCGGGCGTCTGGGAGTTCCGCATCGTCGGCAACGGCAATGGGTCCGGACGAGTAGACGACCGGGTGTTGACCGTGACGGCGTTCAATCACAGCTAGACCGACCACGGTGCTGCAACGTGACGGGGCCCTGCGGGGCCCCGTCACCGTTCTCAGGGGGGTGCAAGCGCCTGCTGGAGGTCGGCCCAGAGGACGTCCACGTCCTCGAGGCCGACGCTGAGCCGCAACAGGCCTTCGGGGACGCGCTCTCCCTCCCAGCGGCGGCGGGACTCGATCGTGGAGCGAACACCACCGAGGCTGGTCGCGTTCGCGATGAGCGTCGTGGCCTGCTCGACGGCGATGGCATCGCCGCGAACGTCGAAGGACAGCAGCCCGCCGAAGCCTCCTTCCATGTACTTGGCCGCCAGCGGATCGGGCTCGAGGCCCGGATAGCGCACGACCTCCACGGCGCCGTGCTCCGCGAGCCGTCGGGCGAGCTCGAGGGCCGACGCCGACTGGCGCTCGACCCGGACGCGAAGCGTCTCGAGGCTGCGCAGGAGGAGGGCGGCCGCGTACGGGGTCGCCACCGCGCCCGTCCGCGTGCGGAACTCGAGCAGCCGCGCGTAGTCATCCTCGCGACGGCAGACGACGACCCCGAGTAGGAGGTCGTGGTGGCCGCCGAGGAACTTCGTCGCGCTGTGGTGGACGAAGTCCGCGCCGTGGTCGAGCGGCTTCAGGTGTATGGGCGTGGCGGCAGTCGCGTCCACGACGACCGGCGCGCCTTTCGACGCGGCTGCCTCGAGATCGGGAAACGTCAGCAACGGGTTCGACGGCGCCTCGACCCACACGAGATCGGCGCCTTCGGGCGGCGGCCCCGTCTGGTCGAAGTCGACCCGCTCGAGGCCCCAGCGGCCTAGATCGTCGATGAGCACGCCGACGCCGTAGTACGCATCCCGGGCGAGCGCGACGGTCTGTCCCTGGCGGAGCAGCCCGAGCAGTACGCCCGCAGCCGCGGCGAGCCCAGAGGCGAAGAGCAGTGCGTGCCCGCCGTCGAGCGCGCCAAGCGTCGCCTCCGCGGCCTCCCCCGTCGGGTGGCCGTCCCTGACATACGAGAACGCGCCCGGCTGCCCGTCCGCATACGACCAGATTGTCGATCGATCGATCGCCGTCCAGGGATCCACGTTTGAGACTATAGGCCGATGGCGGCGACCGGCGACTCGACCCAGGCGAAGCTCGCGCGCCTCGGCGAGCTGCGCGAGGAAGCCCTTCATCAGGGCGCCGAGAAGGCCGTCGAGCGCCAGCGCTCGCAGGGGAAGC
>JBKJWA010000218.1:0-12212 GCA_046716705.1 Gaiellaceae bacterium | reverse complement strand
CGGCAGACGCCGGCAGCGCACGACGAGATCGAGGTTGACCGACCCCACGACCGCGATCTTCGGAGGATTCACGCAGCGAGCGCGCGCAGATCCTCGACGGCACGGTCGAGGAGGTTCTCCCGGAGATCGAACAGGCCGGCCCACAGCGAGTTGCGCTCGGGTGGGCAGCCCGCTCGCGCGCGATCGGCGAGGCCTTCGAGGGCGCGGACGAGCACTGCGAGCTCGAGATACGCCTGGGCGACGCGATACGGCGCGGCGTGGACGCCTGCGCGGTCGAGGACGGCGTCCCATTCCACGAGCTCCGCCTTGCCCGGCTCGCCGTACCACGAGCGGCCCTCGGCAACATCCGGCTCGAGCTCCAGCAGGTAGCGCGCTAGCGGTCCCTCGAGCCCCGCGATGGCGGTCTCGGCCCGGTCAGCGGCCCGCTGGAGGGCGGCCTCCCGCTTGCCGGGCGAGCACGGCTCGGCGTCGCCGCGCGCCCACCGCTCGAGCAGCCGGCAGAACGCGAGCGCAGATACCTCGCAAGCTCGGAGCTGGCGCACGAGCCGCCGTCCCGTCTCGGGATCCACGGCGTTCCGTGTCAGCACGCCCGCCCAGTCACGCGTCTCGACGGTGCTCATACCTCGACCACGACGGGAAGGATCAGCGGCCGGCGGCGCGTCCGGTCGTAGACGAGCTGCCCCAGATCGTCGTGCAGGTGCTGCTGGAGCAGCTTGATCTCGATGATCTTCTGCGACAGGAGCGCGTCGAGCGACGATCTCGCGGCCTCGCGGAGCTCCTCGAGCAGCTCGTCGGCCTCCGCGAAGCCACGGGCGATCAGCTCCGGCGCGGCCGTCGTGCGCCCGTTCGAGCTCGACAGCGTCGCGACGACGATCACGACGCCGTCCTCCGACAGGCGACGGCGGTCGCGAAGCGCCACGTCCGAGATGTCGCCGACGGCGAGCCCGTCGACGAACGTCACGCCCGACTCGACACGGTCCGCCACCCGAACGCCCGAGTCCGACAGCTCGACGACGGAGCCGTTCTCGGCCAGCACGATCGAGCCGACGGGCACGCCCGCGTCCTGCGCCATCCGCGCCTGGGCAGCGAGCATCCGGTACTCGCCGTGCACCGGCATCACAGCCTTGGGGCGGACGAGACCGATCACCGTGCGGATCTCTTCCGCGTTGCCATGACCGGAGACGTGGACGGGCGCGATCTCGTGATGCAACACCTCGGCGCCTGCTCTCGCCAGCTCGTTGATCGTGTCGTGGACGCGCAGCTCGTTCCCCGGCACCGCCTTCGCGGAGATGATCACCGTGTCGCCGCGCTCGACATTGACCGAAGGATGGTCGTGGTACGCGATGCGCGTGAGCGCGGACAGCGGCTCGCCCTGGCTGCCGGTGCAGAGGACGAGCACCTTGTCCGGTGGGTAGTTGCCGAGCTCGTCGGGCTTCACGAGTGCCTCGTCAGGCACGTCCATGTAGCCGAGCGTGCGCGCGATGTTGAGGTTCTTGCGCATCGACCGGCCGACGACGCACACCTTGCGGCCGCACTCGAGCGCGACGTCGACCGCCTGTTGCATGCGGTGGACGTTCGACGCGAACGACGCGACGAGCACGCGGCCCTTGCGCAGCGGGATGATCTGCCGGAACGCCTCGCCGACGAGCCGCTCCGACCCTGTGTAGCCGGGCCGCTCGGCGTTCGTGGAGTCTCCGAGCATGAGGTCGATGCCGAGATTTCCGAGCTCGGCCAGGCGGCCGACGTCCGTTCTGAAGCCGTCGACCGGGGTGTGATCGACCTTGTAGTCGGACGTGTGGAAGATGCGCTGTCCGGCGACCTCGACGAGGACGCCGGCGTTGTCCGGAATCGAATGCGCCATCCGCACGAGCTCGAGGCGAAACGGCCCCTCCTCGAACGGTCCGTCCTCGGGGAGGACTTCGACCAGCTCGGTCCGGTCGGTGAGCCGGTGCTCTGCGAGCTTCGACTGGACGAGGCCGAGCGTGAGACGCGTGCCGATGATCCGCGGCGCCTCGACCTCCCGCAGGAGGTACGGCAGGCCACCGACGTGATCCTCGTGGGCGTGCGTCAGCACGACCGCGTCGATCGGCCGTCCGCGATCGATGAGGTACGAGATGTCGGGCAGCACGAGATCGACGCCGAGATGCTCGTCGCGCGGGAACGCGAGGCCGGCGTCGATCACGAGGCAGCCACCGTCGCCCTCGATCACGGTCATGTTCTTACCCACCTCGCCGAGGCCGCCGAGCGGGATGATGCGGACAGGGCCGCCGCTACTCATACGATGAGTCTACGCGGGGACTGCAGAAACGAGGCCTAGACGCTCGAGGCAGGCGCGCACCTGCGTGATCTCGTCCTCGTTCGCCGCGACGAGCGGCAGGCGCAGTCCCCCGACCTCGTGGCCGAGGAGGTTGAGCGCTGCCTTGATCGCAATCGGGTTGGTGACCACCTTCAGGAGGTCGTAGGAAGCGCCCAAGTTCTTGTCCATGCGACGCGCCTCCACGTGGTCTCCGGCCCTGTAGAGCCGGATCATCTCCTTCACCTGCGGCCCGACGACGTGCGTGTGCACGCACACGCCGCCCGTCCCGCCCAGCTCGAGGAACGGGTAGATGAGGTTGTCGTCGCCTGCGTAGAGCGCGAGGCCAGTCTCCTCGACGATGAACCGCGCCTGCATGAGATCGGCGTTCGCCTGCTTGACGGCTCTCACCGTCTCGATCTCGGCGAGCTCCGCCATCGTCTCCGGCTCGATGTTGATGACGACCCGGCCCGGGATGTTGTAGACGATGACCGGCTTGTCGCTGAGCGACGCGATCGCCTTGAAGTGCTCGACGATGCCACGCGGAGGCGGCTTCGAGTAGTACGGGGTGACGACGAGGAACCCGTCGACGCCGATCTCGTGGGCCTGCTCCGTGAAATGCATGGACTCGGCGGTCGAATACGTGCCCGTACCCGCGACGACCGTCGCGCGCTCGCCGACTGCGCCGACGGCGACGCGGAAGAGCTCGAGCCGCTCGTCCTCGGACAAGGTCGGCGACTCGCCTGTCGTACCTGCGACGACGATCCCGTCCGAGCCGTGGTCGACGAGGTGGTTCGCGAGCGAGGCGAACCGATCGAAGTCGACCGAGCCGTCGTCGCGGAACGGCGTGACGATCGCGGTCAGGACCTCGCCGAGCACGGACTGATCGTAGCCGCGTTACAGGAGCGCGTCGAGACCGACGGTGAGGCCCGGCCGCAGCTTGCGCACACGCGCGACGGCGAGGAGCACGCCCTGTACATAGGCCTCCCGGGAGAACGCGTCGTGGCGGATCGTCAGCAGCTGTCCGTCGCCGGCCAGCAACACTTCCTGGTGCGCGACGAGGCCCGGTAGCCGAACGGAGTGGATTGCGATGTCCTCGCCCATCGCCTCGGCCGTCGCCTTGGCCGTCCCGGACGGCGCATCGACCTTCGCCTCGTTGTGCGCCTCGACGATCTCGGCGCGCGGGAAGTGCGCCGCGGCTTCGGCGGCGAAGCGCATCATCAGCACGGCGCCGAGCGCGAAGTTCGGCGCGTAGAAGATGGGGACTCCAACCCGGGCGGCGCCCTCCCCCACTTCGGTGAGGTCGGCGCCCGACGTCCCGACGACCGATGGGACGCCGGCATCGACGGCGGCCTCGACGTTCGCCACAACCCCGTCCGGCGCCGTGAAGTCGACCATGACGTCGGCCTTTCGGAGGTCGTTCACGAGCTCGTGGCCGGCCGCCGCGAGCGCCGGCCCAAGCACGGACCCGACCTTCCCTCCGCGCCCGTTGAGAAGGACCCTCACCGGCCGATCGTACCCGGTCGGCGAGGGTCTCTCTGTCAGCTACGCCCGCTTCCAGGTCGGGTACGTGAGCGTCTGCCAGCGGCCGCCGCACGGATCGCCCCTTCGAGCCGTGAGCTTCAGCTTCCCGTCCTTGATCGCGAAGCGGTAGAAGCCTTTCTTCGTCGTCTGACCGCCCTCGATGCAGAGTCTGTCTTCGGCGAACACGATCCTGTTCTCGGATACGGTGAACGTGCCGGAGTCCCACTTGTCGAAGGCGTTGTACGTCCTGTACGTGCCGTCCTTCTTGAGGACGAGCCTGTACGTCCCGGCTAGGCGCGGGTCGAAGCCCCCGTCGTACATCTCGTCGAGGCTCAGGTGATCCTTCCAAGTGCCGTAGGGCGTGGGCGTGGCCGCAACGCCGCCCGTCACTCCGACGAGCGCAGCGATCGTGAGGCCTGCGAGTAACCAGAGCTTCATGACTTCCTCCTGTCGTCGTGGCCCACTCGGTGCAGGCCGTGCCCTCACGCTGCACGCGAGCGGTTGCACCCACGGGCACGCACCGGTAAACAGCGCGGTAAACGCGCGTGTTGGGAGGCGGTCAGGTGGAGTTCAGGATCCTGGGACCGATCGAAGTGGCCGTGAACGGCGAGACGCTGGCGATCGGCCAGGGAAAGCAGCGAGCGCTCCTCGCACTTCTCGTGCTGCGCACGGGGGAAGTCGTCTCCACCGACGTGCTGAGCGACGGGCTCTGGAACGGACGGGCTCCCGCGACGGCGGCGAAGTCGCTGCAGGTGTACGTGTCGAGGCTGCGCAAGGTGCTCGGCGACGGCGTCATCGGGACGCGGCCGCCCGGATACATGCTCGACGTCGCACGCGAGAACGTCGATCTCCATCGGTTCGAACAACTGGTGTCTGTCATGCGCAGCTCGTCGGAGAGCTCAAGGAGCTCGTCCGCAGGCACCCGTACCGCGAGCGCATCCGAGGCCAGCTCATGCTGGCGCTCTATCGCGCGGGCCGTCAGGCGGACGCGCTCGCCGCGTATCGAGACGCGAGATCGAGGTTGACGGGTGAGCTCGGCCTCGACCCGAGTCCCGAGCTGCGGGAGCTCGAGCAGCGGATTCTCGCTCAGGATTCCACGCTCTCGGTGCCGGCTGAGGCGCATCCCGACGAAGCTGCGCCACGACAGAGGCGCATGTGGTTCGCCGTGACCGCCGCCACCGCGCTGTGCGGTCTTGCGGCTCTCGGAGCCGTGATGCTGACCCGGGGTGGTGAAGCGGCTCACGTCGTCGCGGCGCCGAACTCCGTCGCCGTCATCGACGCAGGAACCGCGTCACCGAAGCGATCGCCGTGGGCGAGCGGCCCAGCCAGATCGCGGTGGCCGGTGACGACGTCTGGGTGCTGCACCCGGATCGAAGCACGATCACGCACGTCAGTCGTAGCTCGGGGGACGTGACCGGCACCGTCGGCGTCGGCGGCGCGCCGAGCGATCTTGCGGCCGAGAGACGGGGAACCTGGGTGTCGGACGCCTTGACAGCTGCCGTGATGTTGATCGCGCGGGAGCGACTCATTCCGGGGAGGCCGATCGTCACCCGCGCGAAACCGGTCGTCGCTAGCCCCTACGCGCGCTCCGGACAATTGGCGATCGGCTTTGGCTCACTGTGGCTCGCGAGCGGTGAGGACGTGATCACTCGCATCGATCTCAGGACGGGCCGTGTGGCCAGCCACATCCCGGGAGTGGTGAACGGCGCAATCGCGTCTGGCAGGGGCTCCGTCTGGGTGGCAGGCCCCGTTCAAGAATCTCCCGTGACACGGATCGACCCGCGCCGGAACGATGTGGAGGTCAAGATCCCGCTGCAGAAGTTCCGCGCTAGCGGCATTGCCATCGGCGGTGGGGGTGTGTGGGTGTCCGACGTCGGTAGCGACCAGGTGTGGAGGATCGATGCCCTCCGCAACAGCCCGAGTGGCTCTACGAAGGTCGGGCTGGCTCCGATCGGCGTCGCGTTCGGCGCCGGCTCGGTGTGGGCTGCGAACTCCGGTGACGGCACTGTCTCTCGCATCGACCCTTTGACGGGCCGGGTCGTGCGGACGATCGACGTCGGCGGCAGCCCGACCGGCATCGTCGTCGCAGGCGATGAGGTCTGGGTGACCGTCGCTTAGGCCGCGGCCTGCTGCGGGAGTCCCGGGTGGACGCGCTCGACGGCGGCGAGGAACCGGTCCTCACTCGGCCCGATGCCTGCCGCGGACAGCTGATTCGGCGCGAGCAGAACGCCGGCCAGCTCGGCGACACCCGACGCCTCTACCGCATCGATCTCCGCGATCACCCTGTCGACGGAGAGCAGCTCCGTGTCCGTGATGAGGGCCTTGCCGAGCCTGCTCATGCGGCTCGACGTCGATTCCATCGAGAGCACGATGCGCCCCTTGAGGTTCTCCTTCGCGCGCTCGAGCTCGGCGCCTGAGACATTGCCGGCGGCGACGTCGGCGAGCTGCTCACCGACGATGGCGAGGCACGGCTCGAGGTTCTCCTCCCGCGTTCCGATGTAGACGCCGACCTGCCCCGTGTCCGAATACTGGCCGGCAAACGTGTACACGGCGTACGCCATGCCTCGCTTCTCACGGATCTCCTGGAAAAGCCGGGACGACGCCGAGCCGCCAAGGATCGCGTCCAGCACCGATGCGGCGAACCGCCTGCGGTCGGAGCGGGAGATCCCCATCGCGCCGATGCACACGTGGTACTGCTCGGTGTCCTTTCGCTGAAAGCGGAGCCCGGGCGGCGGTTGCTTCACAAGCGGCTTGCGTACGGAGGCGCCTGCCTGCGGGGGCTCGATGCGTTGATGGGCGGCGCGCTCGAGCAGCGGCAGCAAGTGGTCGTGCTGGAGGTTGCCCGCCGCGGCGACGACGATGTTGCCGGCGCGGTACGTCTGCCGGTGATAGGCCGAGAGCGTGCGCCGGCTGACGGACGAGATGACATTGGCACGCCCGATCACGGGCCGGCCGAGCGCATGGCTGCCGAAGACCGCTTCGGCCAGGAGATCGTGGACGAGATCCTGAGGTGTGTCCTCGACCATCGCGATCTCCTCGAGCACGACCTCCCGCTCGGCGTCGACGTCGGCGAACGTCGGCGCGAACACCATGTCCGCCATCACGTCGAGGGCCCGCTCGAGATGGCGGTCCGGGATGCGTGCGTACACGACGGTCGACTCGCGCGAGGTGGCCGCGTTCAGCTCGCCGCCCATCTCGTCGAAGATCTCCGCGATCTCCTGTGCCGAGTACGAGCGCGTGCCCTTGAAGAGCAGGTGCTCGATGAAGTGCGTGACGCCGGCCTTCGCGTCGGGCTCGTCACGCGAGCCCGCTCCGATCCAGAACCCGAGCGCCACCGACCGCACGTGGTCGAGGCGTTCGGTGATGAGCCGTTCGCCCGAGTCGAGCTCTGAGATCACGTATTCCTGCACGCGGGGATGGTAGCCCGTGGCGTTCGGGGTAGCCGAATGGGAGCATCCAGGCCTACCGTGCGACGTCCGATAGACCGCCCATGGAAGTCCGCGCGCCCCGGTCCGTGATGTTCGGCGTCGGCATGCTCACAGCCGGCCTGGTGTTTGTCAGCGGCATCGCGTACGGAGCCGGCGACGATCCACAGATTCGCGCCTGCGCGAAGAAGGGGACGAACCTCCTATACCTCGCGGATACCGGCGGCTGCCAGGGTAAGGACGCCCCGGTGAACTGGAGCGTCCAGGGCCCACCCGGGCCGGCCGGCGCCGACGGCGCACAGGGTGCACCGGGCACGCCCGGTCCCTCAGGGCCCGCTGGGCCTCCGGGCACGTTCTCCGGGAGCCTCAAGAGCCCGAACGGCCTTTACTCGATCGACGTCATGGACTCGGGCATCCACCTCAAGGGGCCGGGAGGCAGCGTGAAGCTCGAGTACAGCACGCTCATCATGTCGGCGGGCGTCCTCGCGCAGCTGAACGCCCCGATCGTGACCTTCAACGGAGGCTGCGCACGAGTGATGCTCCAGAACGGCGCCGGCTCCAGCCCGTCGGCTTCGGTTTACACCTGCTGAGCCAGAGCTAGACGCCGAAGCGCACTTCCGTGAAGTACCAGTAGGCCGACGTCAGCCACAGCGTCACGAGCACCGCGAAGAGCGTGCCGCCGACGAGCGGCAGCGTCCAGCGCGGGCGATCGGAGTCGTGGACGAAGAAGATCTTTACGGCGAAGACGCCGTAGACGAACGAGCCGACGATCGAGTGGGCGAGCACGCGGCTGTCGGTGGAGTCGAAGCCGAGGATGAAAATGCAGTGGAAGGCGACGGGCAAGGTGCAGAGAAACGCGAGCCGGCCCGACCAGCGGTGGATGCGCTTCACCTGCTCGTGCGACAGCCGCACGATGCCCTTGAGCTGGCCGAAGATCCGCGCTGCGGTCGTCACCTGGACCAGCGCGAGGGCGACTGCCGCGGTCGCGAACCACGCCTTGCCCGCGATCGTCGACGAGAAGATCGACGTCATGATGTCCGTGTAGGTCGATTCGACGCTCGCGAGCACTGCGGGCCGAACCTACTCGCTAGCATCGGTGCATGTCCAGGCGCCGGCTGATCGTCGTCCCGGTCTGTCTCTTCATCGGCGTCTCGGCAGGCGTCTTCGCGCTCTCGCGGCTCGCGCTTGCCGAGCCGACCGCGCCGGAGGCCACGAGTGATGTCGTCGTCGGCGACGCGTATCGCGGCCAGGTCGTCTATTCGCAGGCATGCGCCGGCTGCCACGGCGCTACGGGCGAGGGCAGCGTCGGCCCGAAGCTCCAGGGCAACCCGATCTCGCTTGTGGCTGCAAAGGCGCGGATCGACACGGGCGGCGGCACGATGCCCGGCGGCCTCGTGTCCGGGCGCCAGGAGGAGGACGTGCTCGCGTACCTCGCGACGATTCTCGCTAGGGAACGCTAGAGGCCGAACCCGCCGGTACTTCGCAGCGAACGACGTGATGCCGATGGAACGTGTGCGCCCGGGACGTCCTGCGAGGGGGACGCCACGGCGCCGATAGCGAGCATCATCCTCACGCGCGCGATAACGCAGAAAGCGGGGCCAGACCGTTGTCTGACCCCGCTCGGTTCAGCTAGCGGCGGTCGCGCCCGCCACGTCCGCCACGGCGGTCGCGGTCGGGACGCTCTTCGCGCGGACGCTCGGGCGCGTCCTTCGCCCGCTCGATGAGCTCCTCGGGCTGGACGAGCGTGCCGTTCTCGTGCTTCGCGATGAGCTTGAGGCCGATGCGGCCGCGCTCCTTGTCGACCTCCTGCACGATGACGTCGAGCACGTCGCCGCGGTTGATGACGTCCTCGATGTGGCCGACCCTGCCCGGCCCCACGTTCGAGACGTGGAGCAGGCCGTCCGTGCCCTTCTTCAGCTCGACGAATGCGCCGAACTGCGTCGTCTTCACGACCTTTCGCTCGACGAACGTGTCGCCGACCTCGGGGTCCTTCGTGAGGTTCGTGATCGCCTCCATAGCCGCCCTCGCGTTTGTGCCGTCGGTGGCGTAGACAAGGATCGTGCCGTCCTCCTCGATGTCGATCTGGACCTCGTAGTCCGACTCGAGCGAGCGGATCGTCTCGCCGCCCTTGCCGATCACCATGCCGATGTACTCGGGGTTGATCTTCAGCGTCGAGATACGCGGGGCGTGGTCGGCGAGCTCCGTCCGCGACTCGGGCATGACCTCTGCCATCGTGTCGAGGATCGACTCGCGTGCGCGCTTCGCCTGCTCGAGCGCAGAGCGCATGATCTCCTGCGTGACGCCGGAGATCTTGCAGTCCATCTGCAGGGCGGTGATGCCCTCGCGGGTTCCGGCGACCTTGAAGTCCATGTCGCCGAGGTGGTCCTCGGCCCCCTGGATGTCGGTGAGGATCGTGTAGTCGTCACCTTCCTTGATGAGGCCGATGGAGATCCCGCTCACGGGCGCCTTGATGGGCACGCCGGCGTCCTGGAGCGAGAGCGTCGACCCGCAGACCGAGCCCATGGAGGACGAGCCGTTCGACTCGAGCGTCTCGGAGACGATGCGGATCGTGTACGGGAAGTCCTCGGTGTCCGGCAGCACAGGCTCGAGAGCCCGCTGGGCAAGCGCACCGTGGCCGATGTCGCGGCGCTTCGGCCCGCGCATGAAGCCCGTCTCCCCGACCGAGTAGGGCGGGAAGTTGTAGTGGTGCATGTACCTGCGCTCTGCCTCGAGCGACAGGTCGTCGATCCGCTGGCCTTCCTTCGCCGTGCCGAGGGTCAGCAGCGACATGATCTGCGTCTGCCCTCGGGTGAAGAGCGCGGAGCCGTGGGTGCGCGGTGACACGCCGACCTCGCAGGAGACGTCGCGGATCTCTTCGGTCGAGCGGCCGTCGGGGCGCCGCCCGTCGACGGCGATCTTGTGCCGGACGAGCTCCTTGTAGATCGCCTCGGCCGCCTTCTTCACGTATTGCTTCGTGATCGTGTCCTTCACGATGGGCGCCTCGCCCTCGACGACTACGGGACCGACCGGGAACGGCAGCTCGGCGGTCTCGATGATGCGGTCGAACAGCAGGTGCCGCTTCGCCGACTTCAGCTCCTTCGAGTCCTGCTCCGCATCCGTGAGCGCCGTCAGGTCCGTCGCGAACTGCTCGCGGACGGGTGCGGTCACGGCCGCGAGGCGTGCCTCGTCGAGCAACTGCGCGAGGCTGGCGCGAACTTGCGTACGCCTCATGATGTCGTCCTCCGTCGACGTCATCGACAGCTCCGGGCAGAGCTCGCCTTCGAGCTCCTCGATCACGGCTGCGGCTTCCTTCAGCCCGTGGCCGGCGATGCTCTCGGCGATGCGCCCGCCGTGCTGGCCGCGCAGCTCATCGGTCAGCGACGGGTCGAGCCACTTCGGCTTGCCCACCTTCGCCTGCAGCTCTTCCTGCGCCTCGCAGATCCGTCGGATTTCCTCGTGCGCGAGCTCGAAGGCCTCGATCATCTTCTCCTCGGGGATCTCGCCGGCACCGGCCGCTATCATCGTCTGCGCGTCCTTCGTGCCGACGACTACGAGGTCGAGCGTCGACTCCTGGGCGACGGGCAGCGTCGGGTTGACGACGAACTCGCCGTCGACCAGGCCGATGCGAACGGCGCCCACCGGGCCCATGAACGGCAGTGACGAGATCATCAGCGCCGCCGAGGCGCCGTTGATGGCCAGGATGTCATGCGCCGTGACGAGATCGGCGGAGAGGATGGTGCAGATCACCTGCACTTCGTTCCTGAAGCCCTTCGGCCACAACGGCCGAATCGGCCGGTCGGTCATGCGCGCCGTGAGGATGGCGCGCTCCGTGGGACGTGCCTCGCGCTTGAAGAAGCCGCCGGGGATCTTGCCGGCGGCGTACATGCGCTCTTCGACGTCGACGGTGAGCGGGAAGAAGTCCGCCCCCTCGCGTGCTTCTGGTCGGCCCTGGGCCGTGGACAGCACCATCGTCTCGCCGGAGCGGACGACGACGGCGCCGTCGGCCTGCTTCGCGAGCTTGCCGGTCTCGAAGGCGATCTCCTGATCGCCCACGGTCACCGAGACCGAAAAGGTGCTCTCGGTGGTCATAGTCATATGTGCCTCCACTTTGCTTCGTGGAGAGTGGAGGTTTGAGGGAGCCTCGCCTGCGACTCGGGGCTCGCTCAAACTTCCACCCTCCGGTTCTGTGCCCGGTCTTTCTATCTCCTCAGGCCGAGCTCCTGGATGAGGGCGCGGTAGCCCTCGACGTCTCTGCGCTGGAGGTAGTCGAGCAGACGGCGTCGGTGGCCGACGAGCTTGAGCAAGCCGCGCCGCGAGTGATGGTCCTTCTTGTGCGTGCGCAGGTGCTCGGTGAGCTCGGTGATGCGCGTCGTGAGCAGCGCGATCTGCACCTCGGTCGAGCCCGTGTCCTTGTCGTGCCGGCCGTGCTTGCCGACGATCTCCAGCTTCGCTTCGTTGCTCAGGGTCATTGATCCTCCGGTCTCATGGACGTCGCCGCCGTACCAGCCAGCGCTGCGCGACCCTCAGTGCGCGACGAGCCGGTCCTGCGGTCTGGGACAAGGGTAGCAGCCGTCCTAAATCGGCCGCTGCGCGGCCCGCGTCTCCTCGACGTCACGGGCGATCTGCTCGATGAGCTCGGCCTCGCTTTCGAACGCACGCTCGTCGCGGAGCTTCTGCCAGAGCTCGACTACTAGCCGCTGCCCGTAGAGATCGCCTTCGAAGTCGAGCAGGTGCGCCTCGATGCGCCGCTCGAGGCCGCCGTAGTGCGGGTTCGTGCCGATCGAGATCGCCGCCCGCCCATCGAGCGCGGCACCCGCGTAGATCCCGAACGCCGGCACGAGCTGGTGGGCCGCGACGCTGAGATTCGCGGTCGGGAAGCCGAGCGTCCCGCCTCGCTCGTCACCGACGACGACGACGCCATCCGCCTCCGGCGGCCGCCCGAGGATCTCGGCCGCCGCACGAACGTCACC
>JBKJWA010000217.1:0-7352 GCA_046716705.1 Gaiellaceae bacterium | reverse complement strand
CTCGAGCGGCTCGGTGACCTGAGGCTCGTCGAGGAGCGAGGCTCCGAGCCGAGCGAAGCCGGCCCGCCGCGCACGGTGCTCGGCGCCACGAGGGCGGGCCGCCGCGAGCTCGAGCGTTGGCTCGCTGAGCCGGCCGCGCACGTCCGTGAGCTGCGGTCGTCGCTGATGCTGAAGCTGCTCTTCCTCTCCCGACGCGGCGCCGATGCATCGGCCCTGCTCGAAGGGCAGCGATCTGTGCTCGCCGCACTCGTTGCGGGCCTCGAGGAGGCGGCGGGCGTCGCCGGCGGCTTCGACCGCATCCTCTATCTCTGGCGGCTCGAGTCGGCTCGCGCCGCGCGCCGCTTCGTCGACGACCTGCTCAGCTCAGAGGAACCAGCCGCGTCGCCGTCGCCTTGAACGTCGCGTGTATCTCGTCGCCACGCTCGAGCGCGAGCTGCTCGGCCGAGTGCGCCGTCAGCTCGGCGGTCAGCGGGCCGACGCGCACGCGGACGCGGTTGCCGACGGGCACGATCGACGACACGGAGCGCGTGACGTGGTTGAGCGCGGAGCCTGCGATCGGTGCGCGGGACAGCGACACGTCCCACGGGTAGACGATGACGCCGACGCCGCCATATACGGCGTCTGCGGACACAAGCTCCGTGCCGTCGTCCAGGCGGATGGTCGTCAAGCCCCCGGCGCCGCGCCTCGCCTCGCCGCGGAGGAGGTTGCCGCCGGTGAAGCTTGCGACGAACGGGTCGGCCGGCGCCGCGATCAGGTCGGCCGGCGTGCCGATCTGGAGCAGCCTGCCCTCGACGAGAACGCCTATGCGCCCTGCGAGTGCCGCGGCATCCTCGTAGTCGTGCGTGACGAGCAGCGTCGGCAGGTCGAAGCTCTCCAGCAGCTCGCGCAGCTCGCCGCGAACGGTCGCCCGCGTGTGCGCGTCAAGTGCAGACAGCGGCTCGTCGAGCAGCAGCATGGCAGGATCGCGGGCGAGGGCACGGGCGAGGCCGACGCGTTGCCGCTCGCCGCCCGACAGCGACTCGGGCTTGGCCCGCGCCAGGTGTGCGATCCCGAGGCGCTCGAGGAGATCGTCGACGCGCTCGCGTCCCGCGTAGCGGACGTTCTGCTCGACCGTCATGTGCGGGAAGAGCGCGTAGTCCTGGAATACGAAGCCGACCCGGCGGCGTTCGGGCGGGACGTCGATTCCTGCCTCCGCGTCGAACAGCACCGTACCGTCGAGCTCGATCCGCCCGCGCTCGGGGCGTATGAGGCCGGAGATCGCGCGCAGCACCGTCGTCTTGCCTGCTCCCGACGGGCCCACGAGCGCCACCGTCTCGCGACCGACCGCGAGGTCGACGCCTACGCGGAAGGTGCGACGGGGAACGTCGATTGCGAGTCGGAGCGCTTCCACAGCGGTAGGAGCTTGACGAGCAGGAGCACGCTTGCGCTCATGACGATGAGCAGCGCGCTGATGGCGAGCGCCGTGTCGAAGTCGACGTCGAGCTCGGCGTAGATGGCCAGTGGCAGCGTCTGGGTGACACCCTGGAGGCTGCCGGCGAAGAAGAGCGTCGCGCCGAACTCGCCCAGCCCGCGCGCGAAGGACAGGGCGGCGGCGGCGCTGAGCCCTGGAGCCGCGAGCGGGATCGCGAGGCGCCAGAACGTCCGCGCAGGCCCGGCGCCGAGCGTCCGCGAGGCGTCGAGGAGGTTCTGGTCGAGCGCCTCGAACGCGCCGACGGCGCCACGCACGTAGAACGGCCCCGCGACGAGCAGGATCGCCATCACGACCGCGGCCTGTGTGAAGCCGACCGAAATGCCCAGGAAGTCGAGCGAGCCGCCGAGCAGCCCGAGCCGCCCGAATGCCGCGAGCAGGCCGATGCCCGCCACCGCGGGGGGGAGCACGAGCGGCAGCTCGATCAGGGTCAGCACGACGGTTCGCCCGCGGAACCGGCGGCGCGCGACGAGGTACGCGGCCGGCGTGCCGACGAGGAAGATGATCGCCTGCGCGACGAGGCTCGTCTTCGCGGTGACGGCGAGCGCGTCGAGGACGACCCTGCTCCCCAGCTGGCCCAGGAGCTCGCCCGGCGGCACGCGGAGGAAGACGGCGGCGATCGGCAGCAGGAAGAACGCGAGCGTGAGGCAGAGCGCGGCGACGAGCGCGACGTTGAAGGCCGAGCGGCGCATCACGACGGCAGTCCGAATCCCGCGGTCGTGAGCCGTGCGCGGCCGGTCGTACCGAGCAGGCGTTGCACGAATGCCCTGGCTGACGCCTTGTCGTCGCTCGACGTCACGACGCAGATGCCGTACCGGATCGGGGGCTGCGAGCGGCCGGGCACGCCGATGACGCCGACCCGCTTCTTCAGCGTTGCTGCATCCGTCCGGTAAACGAAGCCGGCGTCGGCCTCGCCCAGCGCGACCTTTGCCAGGACGCTGCGCACATCGGCCTCCTCACTGACGACGTTCGCGAGCACCGCTCGCCAGATGCCGAGATTGCGGAGCACCGTTCGCGTGTAGTCGCCGACGGGGACGCCCACCCCCGCGATCACGACCTTGAGGGCGGGACGGCGCAGGTCGAAGACCGTCTTCACATTGCCGGGGTTCGACTTCGGATGGACGACGACGAGCGTGTTCGTGGCGAACACGCTCGGCTTGCCGCAGAGGCCGTCCCGGTTCAGCTGTAGCGGATTCTTCGTATCGGCGGAGGCAAAGACGTCGGCCGGCGCTCCTTGCCGGATCTGCTGTGCAAGCGTGCTCGAGGACGCGAACGAGTACCGCGGCCGCTTGTCGATGGCTGGAAACACGTCGGTCAGCGAGGACGCGGCGTGGACAGTGATGCGAGAGGCTGCGCGCTCGTCCGCGAATCCCACGACCGCCGCGAGGGCGACCGCGCCAATCGCAGCGATGAGCCTAGTAGTCAACATTTGACTAGAGGCCGATCTTACTCGGCCCGGGTATGTTTGGCCGCCGATGGACCGACGCAGGTTCGTCCTCGGCTCACTGGGCGTCGTGCTCGCCGCCGACGGCATCGCCGGTGCGCGGCCGAGGGCCGGCGATCCTCGGTTACGCCAGCTCGCGCGTGTCGTCAACGGCGCCGTGATCGACCGCACGAGCGCCGCGTATGCGAGTGCGCGCGTGTCCTTCAACCAGCGCTTCGACGGCGTGCAGCCGCTGGCCGTGCTTCGCGCCTCCGGCGCTGCCGACGTGCGGCAGGCGATCGTGTGGGCGCGACGGCATGGCATCCGGATCCGTGCCCGGTCGGGCGGGCACAGCTACGCGGGCTACTCGACGGTCGAGGACGGCCTCGTGATCGACCTGAGCGCTCTCGACGGCATCGCGGTCAACCGCCCGGCAGAGCGTGCCGTCATCGGGCCAGGGGCTCTGCTGATCGACGTCTATGCGCGGCTGGCGGATGCGGGTGCGACCATTCCGGCCGGCTCGTGCCCGACGGTCGGCGTCGGTGGCCTTGCCCTCGGCGGAGGCGTCGGCTTCGCGTCGCGCAAGCTCGGCACGACCGCGGACAACGTTCTCGCCGTCCAGATCGTGACTGCGGATGGGCGTTTGCTCACCTGCGATCGAACGAAGAACGCCGACCTCTATTGGGCCTGCCGCGGTGGGGGAGGCGGCAACTTCGGGGTCGTCACGAGCTTCCGCTTCCGCATTCATCCGGTCGCTACAGCGTCGCACTTCGTGCTCACGTGGCCGTGGGCGTCGATGAACGACGTCGTCGAGGCATGGCAGCGATTCGCTCCCCACGCGCCGGACGACCTCTTCTCGATCTGCCGCCTCGCCACCGGAGGGACGCAACCGACGGTGCAGTCCTTCGGTCAGTTCTTCGGCTCGGAGACCGAGCTGACCCAGGTCCTGGCGCCGTTGCGCGACGTGCCGGGGGGCCGCCTGACGACGGGCACGTCGACGTACCTCGACCTGATGAAGCGATGGGCAGGCTGCAGGACGATCGGGTTCGACGAGTGTCATCTGGCCCCAGAGGGCTCGCTGGCGCGAAACCGGTTTGACGCCAAGTCGGACTACGTCGCCAAGTCGCTGCCGGCCGCCGGCATCTCGACGCTTCGGACGTGGCTCGAGCAGCGCCAGGGCAAGGGGGGCGGCGCGGCGCTCCTCGACGCGTACGGCGGCGCGATCAACCGGGTCGCGCCAGGCGCGACGGCGTTCGTCCACCGGCGCGAGCTCTTCTCGATCCAGTACTACGCCGCGATCGCCGACGCTGCAGACGACGCAGCGGCGCTCGAGTGGCTGCGGGGCTTCAGAGCGGCGATGCGGCCGCACGCCTCCGGCCGCGCGTATCAGAACTACATCGACCCGGATCTCACCGACTGGGAAACCGCGTACTACGGCTCGAACTACCCACGCCTGCGGCGGGTGAAGGCCAAGTACGACCCCGCCAACGTCTTCCGCTTTCGGCAGAGCATTCGCCCGCAACGCTGAGGGATATGCTGGCTGCGCCGCCCCCATCGACTAGCGGCCCAGGTCACAGCCCTTTCAAGGCTGTAGCGCGGGTTCGAATCCCGCTGGGGGCACCTCGCGTCCCTCGTGCCACGTGGCGGTCGTGAGCTGGGCGTAGTAGCGTTAGCGGCAGGGAGGTCGTGAGATGAACGGGATGAAGCTCGGCGTCTGTTGTCTGCTCGCGGGCCTGATCACTGCGGCCGCGGGCTCGAGCGCCACCAAACCTGTAAAACACTTCGCGGTCGTCTTTTCGGGGAGCGGCTACTACATCGTCGACTTCGGCGAAGACCGCGTCGAGGAGCTGAAGAAGAAGCCGACCTCTGGGGGCGGTGTCGACGGGATTGCGGGGGTAACGTGGTCGTGGACGCTGAAGACGGTCGCCAGTAAAGCCGGCGACAAGCCGGTTCGCCACGATCGGGCGATCCTGCAGGCCTCCTTCCGGACGGCCGGAAGGTTTCTCATCTACAGCTTCTTCCGCGACGGCGAGATGTCCGAGCGTGAAATAGAGTGCGATTGTGTCGACCACCGCCGGACGTTCGACGGTAAGCAGCGAGCGGCACTTCGCGGCGATTGGGTGAAGTGGAATCCCCGCCTGACATACGACAAGGACGGCGTCTTCTTCTCCGCTCGGATCCCGTCGTCCTTGGCCCCGGCCACCGTAGCCTGTTACCACAGTATTTACGAGGGCTTTCAAGTCTACGATCCTTCTTACGTTCCTACCACAGTCCTCTTCGAACCCGAGTCAGTGTTCCGGCGACGCCTCGGGGGGAAGTCCTATGAAGAGACGAAAGAGAGGCCGATCAACCTTCCTCGCAGCCATGCTTTCGACCGTCCGCAGGCGCACACGGTGAGCGGGAAGGTTCGGTCGGCCATCACTGTTACGAGGATCTCCGACGAGACGTGGCGCAAGCGCGCAAAGGAGTACCGCACGTCGCCGGAGTTCGGCACCAGCAACGACTGAGCGCCCTCACGAGGGGTCGCGCTACCCTCAACGAGGCTAACCGCCGGGCCTCGTCGCGCACCTTCGCTCGACGTGCGACGCGATCTTCACTGTCAGTTCTGCTTCGTCGAGCGGCGCTTGTATTGCGTCGCCGCGCGGTCTAGTCTGAGCGCGAAGTGCGGCGGAGGATTGTCATCGGTCTGGCGACGGTCGTGGCGCTGGCGGCTGCCGGCCTTGCGTTCGCGCAGGTCCGGGACCGCATCGCTCTGCGGGGGCAGTCAGGCAACCCCACCGACCACTACTCCCCGGCGCTCGCCATCGTGGCTCTCTCTCCCCCGGGGTACACGCGGGGCTGCTGCTACGACCATAACGGCGGCGAGTGGAAAGGTCCCCGCTACATCGCGACCGGGGACCCAGCCGAAGGCGACGTCCACACGTTCGACTGGTCGGTCGGCGTGGGCGTTCGGGATGGTGTCACGCGCGCCGCGCTGATCGCGAACCTGACCCAGGACTGGCCGGTGGTGTCCGAGGGCAGGCAGCAGATCAAGCACCGCGTGGGCGGCCGCGTCGTCGGGACGATCCCCGGGACTTGGATACTGACGCGATCACCCGACCTTGGTGCCAACGACGCACGTATGGAAGCCATGGTGGGACTCTCCCTCTGCGACGGCAACACCGCCTTCGCGAGCTTCGACCTTCTGATCCCCTCGAGCAACTCTGCCAGCTCCGGCGAATTCAGAATCAACGGCATGCGCCCGAGCGATTGGAACGCGGCGAAGGCGATGCAGTCGATCCGCGGCATTGTCTTCGAGGGGAATCTCTCCGCTCGGCGCGTGACCGCGACCGCGCGAGGCCGTCGCGTCTCCGGGCGCGTCGCCGACTGCCACAAGCAGGGGCTTGTAGGGCTTGCCGTGCAGCTCCAGCAGCGAACCGGCAGCTCGTGGCAAACAGTTTCGTCGGGCCGAACCAGAGCGGGCGGCACGTACTCGTTCGCTGCGCGCTCCGCCGGGACGTACCGCGTGCGCGCGGGGACGCGAACGAGCGCGCCCGTGCGCGTCCGCTAGTACACGCAAGTTCGTGGTCGCGTCTGAGGGGCATTCTCGTTGTCTGGGTGCGCCGCTACGGGCGGGCGGAGCCCGCTGAGGAACCTCGCCATCGGGCGCGCAGGTGGCAGCCGTGGGCTGGGCGTAGTAGCGTTAGCGCGTCGACGCCGCCCCCAGAGGTCGCCTTCTTCTTGATCGCCTATATCAGGCCGACCGAGGAGTCGATCGACCTTCCTCGCAGCCATGCTTTCGACCTCCCGCAGGCGCACACGGTGAGCGGGAAGCTTCGGTCGGCCATCACTATTAAGAGGATCCCCGACGACGTGTGGCGCAAGCGCGCAAAGAAGTAACCGCCAGTCGCCGGACTTCCGCGCCAGCGACGACTGAGCGCCCTCGACGAGGGGTCGCGCTACCCTCACACCTAGAGGGGCGGTTAGCTCAGCTGGGAGAGCGCCTGCCTTACAAGCAGGAGGTCGGCAGTTCGATCCTGTCACCGCCCATGGTGTCCGCGCACCGCTTCGCTTTGCTGCGCGGAAGGGCGCCCTCGTGGGCGCCGCTAACCGTGAGCCGTAGCGGGCCGCGCCCGTCGCGCCGGTCGCGGCGACGATACCCCGCTGCGCCGGCGATTCCCGGGCCCGCTTCGCTTTCCGCTCGGGGTGTGCGGCCTTCGGTCCGCGCGTGGACGCGGAACGTGGGTGAGCCGCGCCCGTCATGCCGGTCGCGGCTGCCGAGGTGTGTAAATTGGTCCACGGAAAGCGGCCGCTCGAGCCGGCCCGGGCGGGTGAGCGCAGGGCATGAGGCTCGAGCGGCACTCGGGCGGCTCGTAACTGCGGCCGCTTCCTTGTTCTGACGTC
The DNA here is from genome assembly GCA_046716705.1 of Gaiellaceae bacterium. Taxonomy (GTDB): domain Bacteria; phylum Actinomycetota; class Thermoleophilia; order Gaiellales; family Gaiellaceae; genus PALSA-612. The sequence continues at coordinate 78 of JBKJWA010000217.1, read as the reverse complement.
CGCAGCCGCCGGATGGTGAGCGGCTAGCCTCGTGGCCATGCACTCGCACGGCCACGAGCACGCACGGCTTCGCACCGA
>JBKJWA010000216.1:0-4689 GCA_046716705.1 Gaiellaceae bacterium | reverse complement strand
TCGACGCCGCGTCGAGCGCGCTCGAGTGCGTCGGCATCGTCCTGGAGCACGAAGACAGCCGTCGCCATCTTCAGCATCGCGTCGATCTCGAACGCGAGCTGGGCGGGATCCTCGTCTGGATCGAGCTCGCCCATCTCCTGCGCGCCGCGCACCTGCCGCTCGAGATATCCGTGCCAACGCTGGCCGGTCTCGCGAAGCTTCTCCCGTACGGGGCCGGGATGGGTGTCGAGCTCGGCCTGCGCTGCCGCGAAAAAGCACCCGCCAGGAAAGACCTTACGCTCGAGGTACGAGAGGAACGCAGCGGAGAGCGCTTCGAGCCGAGCGGCGCCCTCGACCGCCCGCGCCGGCTCGATCACCTCGCGCGTGAAGATCGCCGCGGCGGCGTCGATCGTAGCCAGCTGAAGCTCCTCCTTCGAGCCGAAGTGGGCGTAGAGCCCGCTCTTCGACATGCCCGTGTGGTCGGCGAGGCGGCCGATCGAGAGGCCGTCGAGCCCTGCCACCGTCGCGAGCCGCGTCGCGGCGTCGAGGATCGCCGCGCGGCTGCGTTCGCCGTCCGACCGCCGTTTGCGCGATGAGCTCTCAGACGGAGTTGTGAGCAGCTCACCCATTTCGACTTGACAAGATAGCACGATCGGTCGTACTATGCAGTCATGGAGAACGACCGATCGTGCTAACTAACGACGAAAGCACACCCCGATCGACGAGGGAGCTCCACGCCGCGTGGGCCGAGGAGCGAAACCGTGGCCTCCTCGACTGGATCTGGGCGTCAGTCAGCCGCCGGCGCCGGCGCGGCGACGAACATCTCGCGGAGCGCCGTCTTGCGGAACTTCCCGACGCCCGTCTTCGGGATCTCGTCGACGAACTCGAAGGCGTCCGGTAGCCACCACTTCGCGAACTGCGGCTCGAGGAACTCCCGCAGCTCGTCCCCGGTAGCCGACTCCCCTTCCCGCAGGACGACGACGGCGAGCGGCCGCTCGGCCCACTTCTCGTCGGGCACCGCGATCACCGCCGCCTCGGCCACGGCCGGATGGCCCATGAGCGCGTTTTCGAGCGCGACCGACGAGATCCACTCGCCTCCCGACTTGACGACGTCCTTCGACCGGTCCTGGATGCGAATGAAGCCGCTGGGATGGAGCGTGACGATGTCGCCGGTCATGAACCAGCCGTCGTCCGTCCAGCGTTCGGCCTGGTCGGCCGTGTCGTAGTAGCCCGACGCGACCCACGGGCCACGGATCTCGAGCTCGCCCATCGTCTCGTCGTCCCAGGGAATCTCGTTGCCGTCGGCGTCCTTCGCACGCAGCTCGACGAACGGGAGCGGGATGCCTTGCATCTCGATGTAGTCGAGCTGCTGCGGCCACTCCTCGTCCTTCAGCGGCCCAGGCAGGTCGGAGACGGATGCGACCGGCGACGTCTCCGTCATGCCCCAGCCGTGGACGACCGAGAGGTTGTGCCGCGTCTTGTAGGCGTCGATCATCGCCCGCGGCGGCGCCGAGCCGCCGCAGAGCATGCCTTTGAGCCTCGACAGGTCCCACTTGCCGGGATTCGCGTCGAGCTGCGCGAGAATGCCGAGCCAGATCGTCGGCACGCCCGCCGTCCACGTCACCTCCTGCTGCTCGAACGCGTCGAGCAGGCTCTCGCCGTCGAGGTGCGGGCCCGGATAGACGATGTTCGCGCCAATCATCGTCGCGAGGTACGGATAGCCCCACGCGTTCGCGTGGAACATCGGCACGACGGGCAAGAACGTGTCCCCCTCGGACAGCGGATGGCCGAGCGGCGCGCCCGAGGCAACGCCGAGCGTGTGGAGGACCGTCGAGCGGTGCGAGTAGACGACGCCTTTCGGCATGCCCGTCGTGCCGCTCGTATAGCACATGGCCGCGGCCTCGTTTTCGTCGAGCTCCGGGTCCTCCCACTCGTCCGGATCGGCGCCGGCGAGCAGCTCCTCGTACGAGTCCTCGACGACGAGGACGTGCTCGATCGGCGTCTCGTCGCGGAACTGGTCGAGCAGCGGCAGCAGCATCTTGTCGACGACGACGACCTTGTCGCCCGCGTGCGTCGCGATGTAGGCGAGGTCGGAGGGATGCAGCCGGAGGTTGAGCGTGTGGAGGACGAAGCCGCCGCACGGGATGCCGAGGTAGCACTCCATGTGCTGGTAGTGGTTCCAGGCGAGCGTCGCGACGCGGTCGCCGCGCTCGAGCCCGAGGTTCTTCAGCCCGACGGCGAGCTGCCGGGAGCGCCGGCAGCAGTCGCGGTACGTGTAACGGTGGAAGCTCTTGTCCGGGAGCCTCGTGACGATCTCTTTGTCAGGGAAGTACGTCTCCGCGCGCCGCAGGAGCGGCGGGAGCGTCAGCTGGAAGTCCATCATCAAGCCGTCCATGTGCGAACCGTAACCTCCTCTCAGGAATCGAGCAACGCCTTCGTGAGAATGCGGTCGCGCAGCCGGTCGGGCAGGCGCTCGATCGATGCCCGGATCTTTGCGTCGCGGCCGACGAGATAGCGGGTCTTCGGCCGGTCTGACGTCAGCGCGTGCTCGATCGCGCGCACGACGAGCTCGGGCGGAGCCGCCTTGCCCGAGCGCTTCGCCGCGACCGCACGAAACGACTGGATGCGCGCGCCGTAGCGCTCCGCTCCCTCGCTCGAGAGCTCGTCCGCGATCGGCTGCGGCTTCGTCCAGATCGGCGTCGCGATCGTCCCGGGCTCGACGAGCGACACGTGGATGCCTTCCGGCGCGAGCTCGACGCGCAGCGAGTCGGCCATCGCCTCGAGCGCGTGCTTCGACATCGCGTACGCGCCGAGGAACGGCAGCGCGCTCTTGCCTGCGATGGAGCCGACGATGACGATGCGCCCTCGGGCAGCCCGCAACGCCGGCAGGAACGCCTGCGGCACCGCGAGCTGCCCGACGACGTTCACCTCGAGCTGACGTCGAAGCACCTCGAGCGGCAGGTGCTCGAGCGGTGAGGCGACGGCGATGCCCGCGTTGTCGACGAGGCCGTCCAGCCGCTCGAGGCGCTCCGCGGCCGTTGCGATCGCGCGCGCGTCGGTGATGTCGAGCAGCACCTCCTCCGTGCCCTCCGGCGCGTCGCCCGGCTTTCGCACGCCGGCGAGCACGCGCCAGCCGAGCATCGTGAAGCGGCTCGCGCACGCCGCGCCGATGCCCGTCGACGCGCCCGTGACGAGGACGGTCTTCACCCGCTCAGTCGAGCAGCTTGGCGGCGACTTCGGCCCGCTGCTTCGCGGGATAGCCGCCGAACGCCTCGATCCACTGCGCGCGCTTGTAGTAGCGGTGCAGCGGGTGCTCCCACGTGAAGCCGATGCCGCCGTGGACCTGGATAGACCGCTCGCAGGCCGCAACCGCGGCCTCGGCCGCGTACGACTTCGCGGCGAGCGCGGCCATGCTCGCGTCGTCGTCTCTCTCGGCGACGCACCATGCGGCCCAGTACGCGAGCGAGCGCGCGAGCTCCGTTTCGACGTACGTGTCGACGATCGGGTGGGACACTGCCTGGTAGACGCCGATCGGCTTGCCGAACTGCTCGCGGCTCTTCGCGTGCTCGACCGCCAGCTCGAGCGCCTTCTGCGCAATGCCGACTGCCTCGGCGGCGAGGGCGGCGAACGCACGCGCCCGCGTGACCGGTCCATCGAGCGAGACCTCGTCGTCCTCGAACTTGCGCTCGCCGCGGGCAACCTGAGCCTGCTCGTCGGCGGAGAGCTGCGGCAGCGCGAGCGCGACGGTGGCGAAGTAGGGCCCCGGGTAGAGGGCACGTCCCAGCTCCTCGAACAGCACAGCCTCCTCGACGAAGCCGAGGCCCGCGCCGCCGGCCTCCTCCGGCACGGACACGCCGAGCCAGCCGAGCTCGGCCAGCTCGTCCCACGTCGGCTCGCGCTCGTCGAGGAGCGCACGAGCCTGGCGGCGTAGCTCGTCCTGCTCTTCCGTGAAGGCGAACCTCATCTCGACCTCGGCAGGCCGAGCACTCGCTCGGCGATGATGTTGCGAAGGATCTCCGACGTCCCGGCCTCGATCGTGTTGCCGCGCGTCCGGAGCTGGCCGTGCCGCCAGAACTCGTTTGCCTCGCCCTCCTGGATCTCGAGCCCCAGCTTCGTCCCCCGCTGCATCGCCTCCGACCACTGGAGCTTCGAGACGGAGCCTTCCGGGCCGGGGATGCCGGTCTCGACGAGCTTCGTCAGCGAGCGGTAGTTCGTGAGCTTCAGCGCCTGGAGCTCGACCCACTCGCGAGCCACCATGTCCCGGAGCCGCGAGTCACGCACGTCGCGCTCCCTCGCCAGCGCGATGAGCTTGTTGACGAGCACCTCGAGGCTGCCCGTCAGCGCGAAGCCGAGCGTGCCACGCTCGTGGAGCAGCGTCGTCATCGCCACCGCCCAGCCGTTGCCGATCTCGTCCAGAACGTTCTCGACGGGCACCTCGACGTTCTCGAAGAAGATCTCGTTGAAGTCGGCGTCGCCCGTGATGTGACGCAGCGGCCGGACCTCGACCCCGGGTGCGTGCATGTCGACCACCATGTACGTGAGGCCGGCGTGCTTCTGGGACTCCGGATCGGAGCGCGTGAGGAGGAGGCACCAGTCGGCGATGTGCGCATACGAAGACCAGACCTTCTGCCCATTGACGACGAAGTGGCCGTCGCGCAGCTCGGCGCTCGTCCGCAAGGCGGCGAGATCCGACCCGGCGCCCGGCTCCGA
>JBKJWA010000215.1:0-4857 GCA_046716705.1 Gaiellaceae bacterium | reverse complement strand
GCCCAGCTCCGGCCGCGCGCCCAGCGCCACCACGGTCTCGCCCGTGTTGATTCCGACACGCACCTGCAGACCCAGATTGGCGTCCGTCTCGTTCAGCTCTCCGATCGCCTCGAGGACCCGCAGGCCGGCCCTGACCCCCCGCTCCGCGTCATCCTCGTGCGCCACGGGCGCGCCGAAGACGGCCATGACCGCGTCACCGACGAACTTCTCCACTGTGCCGCCGTACCGCTCGATCTCCTCTCGCACCCGTTGGTGATACGGCTGCAGCCGTGCCCTCACGTCCTCGGGGTCAGCCTGCTCCGAGGCGGCAGTGAAGCCGACGAGATCGCAGAACAGGACGGTGACGACCTTGCGCTCCTCGAGGGCCGGTGCCGGGGGTGCCTCGCTCAGCGGCGCGGCGCACTCGTTGCAGAACTTCGCGCTCCCGGGGTTCTCGGCGCCGCAGGAAGGGCAGACCGTCACGGGTCGAGTCTAGGCCCATCGAGAGCCAGCCGTGGCCCGCAGACCGGCCTCGTTCGCGCTTAGGCTCTCGCCATGAGGAAATTCCATCTCAACAGTGGTCCCGAGTGGGATCGCACTGAGGACCGCGAGGGGTGGAAGATCAAGGACGCCTGGGTCGGCCATCACATCGGCGGCGAGCTGATCGGCGGGAGCATGTACGAGGTCGCGCCCGGCGACAAGCAGGGGCCGTACCACACCCACCACGCGAACGAGGAGTGGGTGATCGTCCTCCGCGGCGAGCCGACGCTCCGCACGCACGAGGGCGAACAGCAGCTGCGCGAAGGGGACGTGGTCGCGTTCCCACGCGGCAAGGAAGGTGCGCACCAGATCCGCAACGACACGGACGCGCCGATCCGCGTGCTCATGCTCTCGACGCTGATCGCGCCGGACATCGTCGAGTACCTCGACTCGGGCAAGATCGGCGCGCGTAGCGTGGCGTGCGACCGAATCGTGTTCGCCCGTCCGGGACCTGAGCTCGAGTACTGGGAGGGAGAGGTCCCGTGACACTCGAGGAACTCGACCGCTGGCTCGATGTCTACGGCCGGGCGTGGGAGCGCCAGGACGTGGACGGCTTCGTCGCCTGCTTCGCCGATAACGCCGTGTACCACTGGGGCCCGTGGGGCGAGCCGCTGTGCCGCCACTCCGAGATCCGGCTGCGAACCGAACAGGCGATCGCTCGTCACGCTGAACGCCGAGGGCGTGTGCACCGAGTTCCGCGAGTGGTGGAACAGCCGCTCCTTCTCCGCGAGTTGAACCAGGTGGCGTCGTGACGGCTCAGGTCGTCCAGGTCGCAGGCGCCGTCGCCATCCTCGCTGGGTTCGTCCTCGCCCAGGTGGGTGTCCTCGACGTTCGCTCATGGTGGTACCTCTGGCTGAACGCGGTCGGGGCGGGTGTCCTGACCGTTGCCGCCTGGCACGAACGCCAGTGGGGATTTCTCTTGCTCGAGGGCGTGTGGACGCTCATCGCTGTCGGCGGGCTGATCCAGAAGACGCGCTCCCGCGGTCCGTTCGGCTGACGACTTGACGCATCACGCCCCCGCGCTGAGAATCGAGCCTCCCACCCCGCGATAGGAGGCAGCGATGTCCTGGACGCTGAAGGGCAGCTACGCCGAGACGTGCTCGTGCGATCTCATGTGCGCGTGCAACTTCTCGTTGGACCACGGCGCGACATACGACTACTGCCGTGCCACGCTCGCCTTCGACATTCGTGAAGGGGAGATCGAGGGCACCGACGTCAGCGGTCTCAAGGCCGCGTTCATCATCGACACGCCGAAGGTCATGACGGATGGCAACTGGAAGCTCGGCGTCTTCATCGACGACCAGGCCTCGGACGAACAGGCCGAGAAGCTCACGGCCGTCTTCACCGGCCAGCTCGGCGGGCCGATGGAAGCACTCGGTCCCCTCGTCGGAGAGATGCTCGGCGTCGAGCGCGTCCCGATCTCGCTCGAGACCGACGGCGTTCGTCACAGCGTCAAGGTCGGCGACGCGATCGACTTCGAGATCGAGGACATCGTCCCCTTCGGCGTCGAGACCGGCGAGCCGGTTCGGCTGGTCGGCATGTTCCACCCCGCCGGCTCGGAGCTGACCGCCGCCGAAGCGACACGGTCGAAGATCAACGCCTTCGGCATCGAGTACGAGGGGAAGTCGGGGCTCTCGACGTCCGAGTTCTCCTGGGCTGCCTGACGAGCGCTTGATCGCGCCGGAACTCCAGGAAGCCCCGGTCGGCACGGGCCTCGGTCCCGCGTTCGCCGCCGTGCGCACGCGGCTCGGACTCGTAGCCCTGCTCTTCGCTCTCGCGGCCGTGGGCTGGTGGTGGACGTTCGACCAGATGCAGGGCATGGACGGCGGGCCATGGACCGACCTCGGAACGCTCGGCTGGTTCATAGGAGTGTGGGTCGTGATGATGGCGGCGATGATGTTCCCGTCCGTCTCGCCGACGGTCGCCCTCTACTCGCGCCTCACGAAGTCTCGATCCCCGATCGCGCCTGCGCTCTTCGCGTCGGGGTATCTCGTCATGTGGACGGCGGTAGGCGTACTCGCCTTCGCGGTCGGTCGGATCGCAGGCGACGTGCTCGCCTGGGACAGCGCGGGTCGCTGGATCGCCGGCGCGACGCTCGTGGTCGCAGCCGTCTACGAGTTGACGCCGCTCAAGGACGTCTGTCTCGGGAAGTGCCGCAGCCCCCTCGGCTTCCTGCTCGGTTCCTGGCGCAGCGGGTCGTGGGGCGCCTTCCAGATGGGCGCGCGTCACGGCGCCTGGTGCATCGGCTGCTGCTGGGCGTTGATGGCGTCGCTCTTCGCGCTCGGCGTGATGAGCCTCGTCTGGATGGCGTTCGTCGCCGGGCTGATCGCGATCGAGAAGACCATCCCCTGGCGCCGCGCCGCGACCTACGGGACGGCGGCGGTGTTGCTCGTGCTCGGCGTGCTGGTCCTCGCGGCGCCCGACGCGATTCCGGGCCTCACGACTCCCGGAGACGGCTCGATGCCGTCCATGGAGATGGCCCCCTAGAACTCGACTGCTGGGAGGCGAGGACTAGCGCTCCCAGACGGAGACGTGCTTCGTGCTGTCGCTCGTGAACGGCTGGCGCGTCCAGTCGCCCCAACGCTCGCGAAGTTTCATCCCGGCCAGGCGCGCCATGAGATCGAGCTCCGACGGCCAGACATAGCGAAACGGCGGCGACAGGACCTCGACTTCGCCGTCGGTGATCCAGTAGTGATGCGAGATGAGACCCTGCCGGGCGACGTCGTACTCGTCGAATCCGAGATGCGCCGAGCTGACGTCGAAGGGCTGGAACGTCTCGCCCGGCGGCAGGCGCTGGAGCCCCGGTACGACCACTTCGATCACGTAGGAGCCGCCAGGCTCGAGGTGCTTCGCGGCGTTAGCGAAGCAGGCGACCTGCTCATCCTGCGTCGTCAGGTTCATGATGGTGTTGGCGACGAGATAGACGAGCGAGAACGGCCCATCAACCGCCGCCGTCGCGAAGTCGCCGATCGTCACTCCGATCTGGTCCGCGCCCTCCTTCGCACGGAGTCGTGCCACCATCGCTTCCGACAGGTCGATGCCGTGCACCCGCACGCCGCGCTTTGCCAACGGCAGTGCGATCCGACCCGTCCCGATGCCGAACTCGAGCGCCGCCCCATCGCGAGCCAGATCCGCGAGGAAGGCAACGATTGGCTCGAGGACGGCCCGATCCGATTGGTAGCCGTACCGCTCGGCGAACGTTGCTGCTACTCGCTCGCCGAATTGGTCTTCTGGCATCGCCCCCACTCTGTCAGAACCGTCGAAGGTGGAAGAAACCGCTTGCGACCAGCTCGCGATCGCCCGCGCGACGGACATGCCGACGGCCTTGGTCGCCGACGGCAGCTGCGTGCCGGACTAGTCCTGAACAACCGCGCATAGGATGCGGCATGGCCTACGACGAGGCGCTGGCCGGTCGGATTCGCGACGTGCTGGCTGACCGCGGCGACCGCGTCCGAGAACAGAAGATGTTCGGTGGAATCGCCTTCATGGTCGACGGGCACATGACCGTGGGCGTCGTGAGTGACGAGCTCATGGCGCGCGTCGGCGCGGACGGCGAGGATGACGCCCTGGCACAGCAGCACGCCCGCACGATGGACTTCACCGGCCGGCCGATGACCGGATTTATCCAGGTGTCGGCGGCAGGCGTCGCCGCCGAGGACGACGTCAGAGCTTGGGTGGACCGCGCCCTGGCGTTCACCACGACGTTGCCGCCGAAGTAGTGTCGCGCCACGACTACCTGCCGATCGCGGAGCACGGCATCATCGGCGACCTGCACTCGGCCGCGCTCGTCGGCACCGACGGCACGATCGACTGGTACTGCCACGACCGCTTCGACGCGCCCAGCGTGTTCGGCGCGATCCTCGACGCGGAGCGCGGCGGCTTCTTCCGCCTCACGCCCGTCAAGTGCCAGTGGACGTCGAAGCAGCTCTACGTGCCGGACACGAACGTGCTCATCACCCGCTTCCTCAGCCAGGACGGCGTCGGCGAGATGATCGACTTCATGCCGGTCGACGACCACGAGCAGGGGACGCACCACCAGCGGCTCGTGCGGCGAGTCCTCTGCGTCAAGGGCGCGATGCACTTCCAAGCCGAGGTCGAGCCGCGCTTCGACTACGGCCGCGCGGACGCGGACGTCGCCGTCACCGACAACGGCGCGGTGTTCGCCTCGCCCGACCTGGCGCTGTCGCTTTCGGCCCGCGTCCCGCTCGAGCGCACGGAGGCGGGCGTCCGCGCCGCGTTCGCCCTCGACCAGGGCCAAAGCGCGACGTTCGTCCTCGAGCAGGGCGACGCACCGCGGCCGTACGCGGAGGACGACACGCGCGACCTGTTCAACGACAC
>JBKJWA010000214.1:0-2541 GCA_046716705.1 Gaiellaceae bacterium | reverse complement strand
TCTACAAGCAGGGCAAGATCCCGGGCTCGTTCTACACGGGCAGAGGGAACGAGGCCTCCGCCGTGGGTGTGGCGACGGCCATGGGGCCGGAGGACGTGGGCACGCCGCTCCACCGCGACATGGGCGTGCACGTGACGCGCGGCGTCGAGCCGTGGAGGATCTTCGCGCAGTACATGGGCCGCTCGGGCGGCCCGACCGCCGGCAAGGACGGCAACGTTCACATGGCCGACGCGAACCTCGGCCTGATCGCGATGGTCAGCCACCTGCCGGCGATGCTCCCCGTCGCAGTCGGTTGTGCGCTCGCCTTCCGCATCCGGGAGGAAAGCCGGGTCGCGGTCGGATGGTTCGGCGAGGGCGCCTCCGCGCGAGGCGACTGCCACGAGGCCATGAACCTCGCCGGTGTGCGCCGCCTGCCCGTGGTCTTCATCTGCGACAACAACCAGTGGGCGTACTCCACGCCGGCTCACCTCGAGTACGCGGTCGAGCAGATCGCCGACCGCGCCCAGGCCTACGGGTTCGACGGCGTGGTCGTCGACGGCACCGACGTCCTCGCCGTCTACCGCGAGACGAAGCGCGCGATCGAGAAGGCGCGCGAGGGCGGTGGCCCGACGCTCATCGAATCCCTGACGCTGCGCATGGAAGGCCACGCAGTGCACGACGATGCCTTCTACGTGCCCAAGGAGATGTTCGAGGAGTGGGCAAAGCGGGACCCGATCGAGCGCTACCGCGACTGGCTGCGCGCGAACGCCGAGTTCACGGCGGACGAGGACGAGGGCATCACCTCCGACGTGAAGCGGCTGCTGAACGAGGCGATCCGCCTCGCCGACGAGTCGCCGCTGCCCGACGTCTCCACGCTCACCCAGGGCGTCTACGCGACCCCCGAGGAGTTGGACACTCCACATCACAAGTAATGGCTGAGCTCACGTATCTGCAGGCGATCTCGGACGGCCTCCGGCAGGAGATGCGCCGCGACAAGCGCGTCTTCGTCATCGGCGAGGACGTCGGCGTGTACGGCGGCGCCTTCAAGGTGACCCAGGGCTTCCAGGAGGAGTTCGGGCCGTGGCGGGTGATCGACGCGCCGCTCTCCGAGACGGCGATCGTCGGCGGCTGCACGGGAGCGGCCATCATGGGCATGCGTCCCGTGGCGGAGATGCAGTTCGCGGACTTCGTGTCGTGCGCCTGGGATCACCTCGTCACGGTGGCAGCGAAGCAGCGCTACCGCGCGGGGACGCCCGTACCGATCGTCGTCCGGCTGCCGTCCGGCGGCGGCTTCTCCGGCGGTCCTTTCCACTCCCAGAACCCGGAGAGCTCGTTCGCCCACATCCCGGGCCTCAAGTGCGTCTGCCCGGCCACGCCGGAGGACGCGAAGGGCCTGCTCATCTCCGCCATCGAGGACCCGAACCCCGTCCTCTTCTTCGAGCACAAGCACCTGTACCGCCGCATCAAGGGCGAGGTGCCCGAGGAGCGCTACACCGTCCCGATCGGGAAGGCCCGCCTGCACCGCGAGGGCGACGACGTGTCGGTCATCACCTGGGGCGCGATGGTGCACACGGCGGCGGAGGCGGCCGAGCAGCTTGCGGCTGACGACATCTCGATGGAGATCGTCGACCTGCGCTCCGTGATGCCGTGGGATCGCGAAGCGGTGCTGGAGAGCGTCCGCAAGACGTCGAAGGCCATCGTGCTCCACGAGGACACGCACACCGGCGGCTTCGGCGCCGAGATCGCGGCGACGATCGCCGAAGAGGCGTTCGAGGACCTCGACGGGCCGGTGCGCCGGATCACGGCGCCCGACTGCCCGGTGCCGTTCTCGCCGGTGCTGGAGCAGGCGTACATCCCGCAGGTCGGCGACGTCGTGAAAGGCGTCCGGGAGCTGGCGAGCTACTGATGGCGACCACCGTCGTCGATGTCGTTATGCCCCAGATGGGCGTGTCCGTCTCCGAGGGGACGATCCTCAAGTGGCTGAAGCAGGAGGGCGAGACGATCGAGGCCGACGAGCCGCTGCTCGAGATCTCGACGGACAAGGTCGATACGGAGGTGCCGAGTCCCGGCTCCGGCATCGTCCAGCAGATCCTCGTCTCGGAAGGGGAAACGGTCGCCGTCGGGACGCGCCTCGCGGTCATCGCGCCGGAAGGCGCGGAGTTGGTGGAGGAGGAGCCTCCCGCGGCGGCACCCGAGCCCGAAGCCGAAACCGAGGCGCCGGCTCCCGCACCGGAGTCGACTGCAGTTGCTCCCGCCGCCCCTGCGCCGACGAACGGCGAGAAGACGTTCCTGTCGCCGGTGGTGGCACGCATCGCGGCCGAACACGGCGTCGACGTCGCCCAGGTACCAGGCACCGGCGCCGGCGGCCGGGTGACGAAGAAGGACATCCTCGCCTACGTCGAGTCAGGCCCGCCACCGCCAGCCCCGGCCAAGGCGCCCGCGGCGGCGCCGGCAGCTGCGCCGGCACCGCCTGCGCCCGAGCCGGCTCCCGCAGTTGCCGCAGCACCAGCGCCTCAGCCGGCGGCAGCAGGCGAGGCCCTCGAGCCGATGAACGCGATGAGG